>JAEZEN010000612.1 GCA_023433185.1 Pseudomonadota bacterium
TCTTCGAGGATGGGATCTTGAACGAGGAGCAGCTGAAGCTGCTGCGCCTCGTCCAGTGCGAGTACGTCCAGGGCTTCCTGATCAGCCGGCCCCTGCCGGCCGAGGAACTCGCCGCGCTCCTCGACACGCTCGGGCCGGAGCGGCGATTCCAGATCGGCCGGCCACCGGATCGCCGTGCGGCCGCGAGCTGAAGCGTCGCCCTGGCGGTCATCCCCACCGCAACGATCATCCCGCGTCGGATTGGGCCAGGCGGGGATCATGGTGTACGCTGTCCGCAGGGATGTTCAGTCCCGTCCGGCTGCTGTAAACGTTGGGCGAGGCGATTCCCCGGACGAACGTGGCGGCGATGTCGTATCGGGATCAGTTGGTTGCGCGTTTCGGGCTGCGGGTAGTCATCCCCGCGGTCGCGGTCCTCGTCGGCGCATTGGTCATCGTCGTCATCTCGCTCAGCCAGATGGCAAGCGAGGTGAACAGCATCGAGAATCGCCTGACGGCGCGGTCGGCCGAAGCCGCCGTGCGGGTGGCGATCCGGGATCTCGAACAGACGCACCGCGACTACGCCCAATGGGACGATGCCGTCCGCAATGTCTATGGCGGCGTCAATCAGACATTCATGCACGAGACCTTCGGGGCCTCGACGGTCGTCGACCATGTCCTCTTCGACACGACCATGCTGATCGACGAGGTCGGGCGCGTTCGACACGCCGTACGGAGGGGCGAGACGATTAGCGAAACCCCCGCCGAGGCATTCGGCGCCGGTTTCGTCTCGCTGACGCGCCCTCTCGTGCGGGATGGCGTCACCTATGACGCCCGCTCGGGCATTCTCGTCACCAAGTGGGGGCTCGCCATCGTCGCGGTCGGGACGGTCGTGCCGTTGTCGCAGGACTTCAGCCCGCCGATCGGTCGCTCACGGCTCCTCGTGATCGCCCGCACCTTCGACGAGCAGGTCGTCACCCGGCTCCGGGAGGACTTCCTCATCGACGATCTCAAACTTGTGGAGGTGACGGCATCCCACCCGTATTCGCTCCCGATTCTCGACATTTCCGGTACGCCGGTGGCCTCGCTTACCTGGTCGCCGCCATCGCTGGGCGACCAGGCGCAGAACAAGGTCAGTCCGACGGTCTTCACCATGCTGGCGCTGGTAGGCCTGACGATGGCCTTCCTGATCGCCATCGCCCTCCGCGGGATGCGCGAGGTGGAGCGGCGGGAGGCGGAGGCCCAGCACGCGGCGACCCATGACGAACTCAGCGGCCTGCCCAACCGTACCGCGATCGTCGCCGCGCTCGACAAGGCGATCGCCGAGCGCCGCAACGACGGCACGTCGGTCACCGTGGTCTTTCTCGATATCGACGGCTTCAAGGAGGTCAACGACGCCTTCGGCCACGAGACCGGCGACCGGCTCCTCAAGGAGGTCGCCCGAAGCTTCCGGGATTGCGCCAAGAGCCATCTGATCGCTCGTGTCGGGGGCGACGAGTTCGCGGTGGTGGTCAGCGGCCCCGGTGCCGTCAAGACGGCCTGCGACCTCGGCTGGCGGATGATCGGCTCGGTGAGCGAGCCGTTCGAGATCGACGGTCGGATCATCAGCATCGGGGCGAGCGTCGGGGTCGCGGTTGCAGATGCCTCGATTCCGTCGGCGGAAGAGCTGCTGCGCCGCGCCGATGTGGCGATGGCGCAGGCCAAGCATCAGGGGCGCAGCCGGCTCTTCGTCTACGATGCCGTCATCGACACCGTCCGGCACGAGCGCCTCGAGATCGCCGGCGATCTGCGCAAGGCTCTCCGCGAGGGCGGTCTGTCGCTGGTGTATCAGCCGTTTTTCGACGCCCAACGCCGCTCGATCATCGGCGTCGAGGCGCTCCTGCGCTGGGATCGTCCCGGCCTCGGACCGCTACCCCCGGCGGTGTTCGTGCCGATTGCCGAGCAGTCGGGGCTGATCGACGAGCTCGGCGGCTGGACGATCCTGCAGGCCTGTCGCGACGGGGTGGCATGGCCGGAGATCAGGGTGGCCGTGAACGTCTCGCCCGCCCAGTTCCGCAACCCCAACTTCGAGAACCAGCTCACCACGCTCCTCCACGAGACCGGCTTTCCGCCCGAGCGGCTCGAACTGGAGGTGACGGAGTCCTATTTCATCGCGAATTCGGATCAGGCGCGGCGGGCAATCGACACCATCCGAAACCTGGGCATCTCGGTGTCCCTGGACGATTTCGGCACGGGCTATTCGAGCATCGGCTATCTCCGCAGCTTCAACTTCGACAAGCTGAAGCTCGACCGCTCGCTGATCGTCGGGCTCGGCAGCGACGACCGGGTCAAGCGTCTGGTGGAGGCGACGATCGCGCTCGCCGAAGCGCTCGATCTCGATGTGACCGCCGAGGGGGTGGAGAGCGAAGAGGAGGCGCGGCTCCTCAAGAAGGCCGGCTGCACCGCCTTCCAGGGCTTCTTCTTCGCCAAGCCGGCGCCGGCGGAGATGATCACTGCCATGCTCGCGGAGGCCCGCGGCAACAGCACGCCGCGGACGCCGCACGCCGAAAGTTCAGTCCGCCACGCCCATCTTGGCCAGCCAGGCTAGACCCTCGTCCGTGCCGGCGCGGGGCTTGTACTCCGCACCGACCCAGCCGCCATAGCCGATCGCCGCGACCTGCCGCAGGACCGCCGTATAATCGAGCGTGCCCTCGTCGGGCTCTGCCCGGCTCGGCACGGCGGCGATCTGGATATGGCCGATGCGGTCGCGGTGCCGGTCGAGGAGGCCGATGACGTCGTCGCCGACCCGGCCGACGTGATAGGCGTCGAACATCAGCTTGACGTTGTCGGCCCCGACGCGATCCATGATCGGCAAGGCCTCCTCGAGGCGGGCATAGAAGTAGCCCGGCATGTCGAACGGATTGAGCGGCTCGAGGA
>JAEZEN010000627.1 GCA_023433185.1 Pseudomonadota bacterium
GGCGGCATCGAGGATGTCGTGCTCGCGGTTGTCCTGGGCGTGCATCACGGCGTCGGCGGCGGAGAGCCGCGCGGCCAGGCCGTCGGCATCGGCGGCGCCGCTCCGGCCGCCGCCATAGGCGTGGCTGCCGAAGGCGAGAAACGCCTCGGCCAGGTCCTCGCGCCGCTCCCACCGCCCCCCGTCGATCATCGCCTCGATGCCCGCACCATAGGCGCCCGGCCGCGCGCCGAAGATTCGCGCCGCACCGCCCCCGGCCCGCGCCGCGGCGGCGAGCGGGTTGGCCGCGTCGTCCTCGTCGAGCGCGGCGATGGCTCCGCACGCGGCGGCCATCAGTTCGATCTGTTCGGGAAAGGCGTCGCGGAACATGCCGGAAATGCGGAGCGTGACGTCGATGCGCGGCCGTCTCAGGTCGGCCAGCGACAGGACGCGGAACCCGGTGACGCGCCCCGTGCCGGCCTCCCATACCGGCTCCGCTCCGACCAGCGCCAGCACCGTGGCAATGTCGTCGCCGCCGGTCCGCATGTTCGACGTGCCCCACGCCGACAGGGCGACAGAGCGCGGCCACGCGCCCTCGTCCTGGAAATAGCGGAGCGCCATCGCATCGGCCGAGGCGCGGCCCAGCGCCCACGCCGCGGCGGTCGGCACGGCGCGGATGTCGACGGTGTAGAAGTTCCGCCCCGGCGGCAGCACCTCCGGGCGTCCGCGCGTCGGCGCGCCCGACGGCCCGGGGCGGACGAACCGGCCGTCGAGCGCGGCGAGCACCGCATCGAGCTCGGCTCCGCCGGAGGCGTCGAGGGCGGGGGCGAGTTCGCGCGCGATCCAGTCGAGGACGGCGGCGGTTGCGGGACCCGCGTGCGTCCGCGCCGCCGGGGCGCCCTCCTCCTCTCCGTCATTCCGCCGAAAGCCGGAATCCATCGCGACCCCATCGGCCTGGTTGAGGATGGACCCCGACTCTCGCCGGGGTGACGGGATTGGGGCGGGGCCGACCCCGCACGCCTCCCCCACCAGGCGCGCCGCCAGCGACTCGATGCGTTCCACCGTATCGCCGGCCGTCCGCCAGGGCGCATCGGAAACCGCCGCGAGCGCCTCCGGACGCGGCCCGGTCCACGGCGCGGCAAGGTCGCGGGTCAAAGGGTCGAAGGCGCCGAGGCCGAGATCGCCGGCGATGGCGCGCTGCAGCGAGGCGTCCGCCGGCTGCCCGCCCGGCCGCGGGGCCCTCGCGAGAGCGACGAGCGTCTCGAGGCGTGCCAGGCCGGACGCCCCCGTCCCGAGCGTGTGCAACCCGTCCCGGATCTGCATCTCCTTGAGGTCGCAGAGATAGGCGTCGAGGGCCTGCAGAGTGTCGCCCGCTGCATCGCCGGCGAGCCCGAGGTCGCGGTCGAGCCCGGCGGCGGCGGCGGTCGTGACGATCTCGCGCTCGAGGTGCTCGCGGCGGCGCCGGTCGACGCCGGCGGCGAGCGCGTACTCGTCGATCATCGTCTCGAGGGCGGCGAGCGGGCCGTGGAGTTCGGCACGGGCCATCGCCGGCATCAGGTGGTCGACGATGACGGCGCTCGCCCGGCGCATGGCCTGCGCGCCCTCGCCGGGGTCGTTGACGATGAACGGGTAGATGAGCGGCAGCGGCCCGAGGCACAGCTCCGGCCAGCACCCGGCGGACAGCGCCAGCGCCTTGCCGGGCAGCCATTCGAGGCTGCCGTGCTTGCCGAGGTGCACCACTGCGTCGGCCGCAAAGACGTCGCGGAGCCAGGCATGGAAGGCGACATAGGCGTGCGTCGGCAAGAGGTCGGCGTCGTGCAGGCTGGCCTTGTCCTCCCCGCCGCGCGACGGCTGCACGGCGACAGCGACGTTGCCGAAGCGGAGCGCCGGCACCGCGTGGTCTCCGGCGCCCGCCTCGAGGGCCGCCCGCGCCGCCTCGGGGAGTCGGGCGAGGAACGCGTCATACGTCGCGCCGTCGATGGTGACCGAGGACTGCGCCTTCAGCGCCGCGATCAGCGCCGCGCCCTCCACGGGGAAGCCGTCGAGGGCGTAGCCGGTGCGGCCGAGGGCGGTTCCGATGGCGACCGCCGAGGCCGCCGTATCGAGGCCGACGGCATTGCCGATGCGGCCGGCGCGGTTGGGGTAATTGGACAGGACGATCGCGACGCGGCGCTCGGCTGCGGGCTTCCGCCCGAGCCGCACCCAGGCCGCCGCCTGCGCGGCGACGAAACGGACGCGATCGGGCACCGGCTCATAGGTGGCGATCCGGCTGTCGGTGACCGCATCGTGGATCTCGCTCTTGAACGAGATCGCCCGCGTCCCGATCCGCCCGTCGACCTCGGGGAGGACGACGTTCATCGTCAGGTCGCGCGGCAGGAGACCGCGCGTGCTCTCCCGCCACTCGGCGGCGCTCGACCCGGCAAGGATCGCCTGGAGCACCGGCCGGCCCGGGACGTCGAGCACCGTGCCACGATGCGATGGGCCGATCGCCGAGACCGCGAAAGCGGTGGTGTTGATCACCGCCGCGGGCGGGGCATCGGCGAACAGGGCGCTGACGAAGGCCTGGCTCTCGCCGTCCTTGAGGCTTGCGACGAACACCGGCAGCGCCGCGATGCCCTCCTCTGCCAGGGCCGCGGCCAGTGCGTCGATCGGCGCCGTCGCGCCGCCCTGGAGGATGGTACGGTAGAAGACGATCGGCACCACCGGCCTGCCGGCAAGCGCCGCGAGCGCCACCTCGCGCCCGACCGTGCCATGCCCCGGCCGGTAGCAGCCGCAGCGCGGCAGCGCCTCGGGTTCCGCCGGTGCCGCGCCCGCCCCGATGCGGTGGGCCATCAGCGCCAACGCCCGCCCGGCGTTCTCCGCACCGCCCTCGACGAGATAGCGCCACAGCCGCCGCGCGACCTCGGGCGGCTCGGTGGTGAAGGCCTCGAGCCCCGGGTCCCAGCGGTCGTCTCCGGACACCACCACCAGCCGCGGGCCGCCGCCTCGCGCCAGGCCGCGCAGCCGGTCGAGCCCGTAGGTCCAGTAGCCCGCCCCGCCCATCATGCGCACGACCACGATGCGTGCCTTCGCCGCTGTCGCCTCGACATGCAGGTCGACCGACATCGGGTGCTGGAGGCGCATGAGGTTGCAGAGACGCACCGTCGGACCACCGCCGCGGGCGGCCGCCG
>JAEZEN010000015.1 GCA_023433185.1 Pseudomonadota bacterium
TCCTGCCACATGCCGAGGATCATGTGGAAGCACATGCCGGGTTGCAGCTCGGTGCGGTCGCCGGGACGGAGGCTCGCCGTCCGCTCGCCCCAGTCGGGCGGGTAGTTGAGACCGATCGAGTAGCCGATGCGCGAGGCCTTCTCGTAGCCGGCGCGGCGGATCACCGCGCGCCACGCCGCCTCGACCGCCTCGCAGGTCACGCCGGCGCGCGCCACGTCGAGCGCCCGCTCCAGCCCCTCGCCGACGACATCGGCCAGCCGGACAAGCCGGTCGGGGGGCGCTCCGAAATGGACGGTGCGGGCGAGCGCCGCGTGGTAGCGGTGATGGCAGCCGCCGAGTTCGAGATAGGCGACATTGCCGGTCTCGTAGCGGTCGCCGGACCAGGTGAGGTGGGGGGCCGCGCTCTTTCGACCCCACGGCACCGACGGCAGTGCCGCCGGGTAGTCGCCCCAGAAGCCGGCAGCGCCTTCGATCTGGGCGGCGAGGATCGCGGCGACCGCATCGTTCTCCCGCACCCCCGGCCGCACCGCCTCGAGGCCCACGGCCATGGCGCGGGAGACGATCGCCGCCGCGGCGCGCATCATCGCGAGTTCGGCCGGCGACTTGACGATCCGGACCCAGGCGACCAGACGGCCGGCATCGACGAAGCGTGCGTCCGGCAGGCCGGCGACGAGCCCGGCATGGGACCTCGCGGTGTAGTACCAGGCGTCGCTCTCGACGCCGACGACGCCCCGCCCACGCCCGCGGCGGAGGAGTTCGGCTGCGAGGAAGCCGGAGGGATGGCGTTCGTCCGAATCGATGAAGCTCTCCGGATAGGGGACGATGCTCTCCGCCGACAGGAACGAGGTCAGCGCCGCGCCCGGCGCGTCCATCGCCCGGCCGACCCAGAGCGGCTCCTCGCGGTCGTCGAGGATGACGGCGAACTGGTGCACGTAGAACGACCAGCCGTCATAGCCGGTGAGGTAGTTGAGGCTCGCGGGGTCCGCCACCACCAGCGTGTCGATGCCCGCCGCCGCCATGGCCGCCTTCACCCGGCGGAGCCGGTCGAGATACTCAGCGCGCGCGAAGTCGCTCAACCTCCGCTTCCGCCTCGGATCAGTTCGGGGAAGTCGGCGCGGAAGGCCTCGACGGCGCGGATATGCGCACGCGGATCCGCGAGGCCGCCGATCGGCGCCTTGTTCCAGCGCTTCTCCTCCTCGACCCAGCGCTCCGGCATGGTGTTGACCGTGATGTGGGTCGCGCCGATACGACGCCAGTCCTCGATCTCGGCGCGCAGTTCCTCGGGCGAGCGATCGATGATGGTCAGCGTCGCCTCGATGCCGATCGCGGCCGGGTCGCGGCCATGGGCGGATGCGATCGCGCGCATCCGGTCGATGCAGGCCTTGCCGAAATCGTCGGCCTGGAAGTTGGGGAGCCAGCCGTCGCCGATCGTCGCGGTGCGGCGGATTGCGGCCTCCGAGATGCCGCCGATCCAGATCGGGATCGGCCGTTGGACGGGCAGCGGGTTGATGCCGCCGTCCTCGATGCGGTGATACTTGCCCTCGTACGTGATGAGGTCCGCGGTCCAGAGCCTGCGAAGCACGTCGATCTGCTCGTCCATCCGCCTGCCACGATTGGTGAAGGTCTCGCCGCAGGCCTCGAACTCTTCGGGCTTGACGCCGACGCCCACACCGAGGCGGAGGCGCCCGCCCGACAGCACGTCGACTTCGGCCGCCTGCTTGGCGACGAGCGCGGTGCCGCGCATCGGCAGGACGAGGACGCCCGTGACCAGTTCGATGCTCCGGGTCACCGCCGCGAGGTAGCCGTAGAGGACGAAAATCTCGTGGAACATGTCCTCGGCGTCGTGGACGTATTTCCAGTCCGGACGCGACGCCTTGTTGAGGCCGACGATCTGGTCGAAGGCCGTCAGATGGGCGTAGCCAAGGTCGTCGGCGGCCTGAGCGAAGTCCCGCACGTTGACCGGTTCGAGGCCGATCTCGAACTGCGGAAAAAGCACGCCGATCTTCATGCCTTGCACTCCCTGGGCGGTTCGCCGGAAACCTCTGCGCTCTGCCGCAGTCATAGCGCGTCGGCGCAGAGGACTGCCAATTCTCTCGGCGCGCACCGGGAAGGAATTCCGGCAGGCTTGCGGCATAGGGGGAAGAAATCCGTTCCGGACGCGCGGACGTGCGGGAAGACCGCCGCTTCAACCTCCGGCCAAATCCGCCGGTCCCACCATACGCTCCATCTCCGGCGCATGGCGGCAAGCCTTGTCGCGGCCGGTGCCCTTCGCCTCGTAGAGCGCGATGTCGGCGTGGCGCACGAGGTTGCGCTGTCGGATCAAAGTGGGGCCGCGGTCCCACGAGGCGCGGGGCCCCGCAGGCTCAAAGACGGATCGCGCTCGATCCGAGGCGCGCATAGAACGCCGCATCGACCGGCACGAAGCACCCCGCCTCCGGATCGTCGAAGAAGATCGGATCGGTGGTCGCCGCGGGATCGCAGCCCTGGCGGACGAGGTCGAGCTTGCGCTGCTTGAAGGTCGATGTCGCGTCGAGCATCGTGCCCACCCGGACGAACAGCGGCCGGGCCTGCGGCGACAGGGCCTCGTGCATCCGGGCGCGGACGAGCGCGAGGTCGAAGCCCTCCGCCGGCACCACCGTGGCCATGCCGGCACGGCCCTCGACGCCGGGAATGGCCACGCCGTAGACGGCCACCTCCGCCACCCCCGGGCAGGCGCCGAGGGCCTCCGCCACCTCCGAGGTCGAGATGTTCTCGCCCTTCCAGCGGAAGGTGTCGCCGATACGGTCGACGAAGTAGTAGTAGCCGCGTGCGTCCCGTCGCATCAGGTCGCCCGAGCGGAACCACATGTCGCCAGCGACGAACACGTCGCGGAGGATCTTCTTCTCCGTCTCGGCGCGGTCGGCATAGCCATCGAAGCGCTGGCTCGGCTTGAGCGGATTGACGACGATCTGGGAGATCAGCTCGCCCACCTCCCCCGGGTCGCACTCGATGCAGAGCCCGTCCGCGCCGCGGACCGGCGTCTCGCGTTCGATGTCGAAGCGGATGGTGGTGACCGGGAACACGGCGCGCGCCCAGCGCGGGATCCGCCCGACCGAGCCCGCCGTGTCGTCGAAGTTGAAGAGGATCGCATTGCCTTCGGTGGCCGCGTAGAACTCGCGGATATGAGGGATCGCGAAGCGCTCCCGGAAGGCGCCCCAGATGTCGGGGCGGAGGCCGTTGCCGCAGGCGATGCGGATGCCGTGGCGGCGCTCGTCGGCGTGCGGCGGGGCGTTGAGCAGGTAGCGGCAGAGTTCGCCGATATACTGGAAGCGCGTGCAGTCCTGGGCGACCACATCGTCCCAGAACTGGGACACGGAGAACTTCTCGCGGATGTAGACCGACCCGCCGGCGACCAGCGCCGAGCCGATGCCGAGAATGCCCCCCGAGGTGTGGTACAGCGGCAGGCAGTTGTAGATGCGGTCGTCCTTGGTCGCCTCCATGAAGCGCGAAAAGGCGAGCATCGCGCCATAAACCCGGTAGTGGTTGATGTGGGCTGCCTTGGGCAGCCCCGTGGTGCCGCTCGTGTAGATGTAGAGACAGGGATCGTTGAGGTTCAGGACGCGGCGCTCCGACGGCGCGAGGGGCGCATCGTCGAAGGCGTCGACGGCAGTGTCGAGCCGTTGCTCCCCGGCGGACGGCCCGCCGTGCATCCACACCCGTGCGCCCGGCTCGACAAGCGGCGCCGCGCTGTCGTAGGCCGCGGCGAGTTCCGCCGCGACGATGACATGGCGGGGATGCACGAGGTTGACGCAATGGGCAAGCGCGGCGCCGCGGATGTGGGTGTTGAGGAGCGCGACGACCCCGCCGGCCCGCACGATGCCGAGCCAGATCGCCGCATATTCCGGACGGTTGGGCATCAGCAGGCAGACGACATCGCCCTTGCCGACCCCGTGCGCCCGCGCCCAGCGCGCATAGCGGTTGGCCCGCGCATCATAGGCGGCGAAGCTCAGCGTCTCGCGCTGGGAAAGCAACGCCGGGCGCTCGCCAAATTGTCGGGCAAGGTCCTCGACCGCATCGGCGTAGGTCCGGTTCGGCCGGCGCGCCATCGGCACCACGATGCGGAGCGCGCGGTAGACGCCGCGCACGAACCGCCAGTCCTGACCGAGATTGTGGATGACGCCCATCGGTCCGCGATGCCAAGCTCCCTGCCATGACACTATCGCCGAAAACGCAGGCTACGGCCATGACCGAGACCTCATGGGAGTGCGACCGCCACCTCGACCTGCGGGGCCTCGCCTGCCCGCTGCCGGTGCTGAAGGCGCGGAAGGCATTGCTCGGCCTGCCGCCGGGCGGCCGGCTGCTGGTCCAGGCCGACGACCCCCTGGCCGCGATCGACCTGCCGCACTTCTGCACCGAGGCGGGGCACACGCTGCTGGCCAGCGCCCGGAACGGCGACGTATCGCGGTTCCTGATCGCGCGGGGCCTGGGCAGCTAGGGCGTGGCGAGCTGCGCCTGCCCGCCGGCATAGGCGGGCCGCAACCGCGGCAGCGGAACGTTCGCCGGAACACCGGAAGCGCCGGCCGGCGCCGCGCCCCTCCAGCCCGGGGCCGCGGGGTCGGCGCCCCCGGTGAACACGTTTACCGGCGGCAAGGTCTCG
>JAEZEN010000018.1 GCA_023433185.1 Pseudomonadota bacterium
GATCTTGATCAGCGTGCTCTTGCCCGAGCCGTTCTCGCCGGCGAGGCAGTGCACCTCCCCCGGCAGCACCTCGAACGAGACATCCTGGAGCGCACGCACGCCGCCGAACGCCTTCGAGACATGGTCGAAACGGATCGCGTGCCCCGGGGCATCCCCGGTCTCCGCCGCAAGCGCCTGCGCTCCGCTCACCACGTCCCCCGCCGGTCCCGCCTGGCTATTCGAGGTTGGTGTGGTTGGCGCGCATGACCGCCGGGTCGACGTGAACCTGTTCCCGAAGCTTCAGGATCATGACCTCGAAGAGCACGAAGAGGGCGCCCTCGTAGAGCGAGCCCATCGGCAGGATCGAGGTCTTCGCACCCTGGTCGTCGGCCATCGTCTGGGCCGGGACGGTGAGCACGAAATCGGCAAAGGCCGCGGCCCGGCCCCTTGGCTGCGCGGTGATCAGGAGAACCTTCGCGCCCGCCTTTTTCGCCACATCGAGGAGCGCCAGCGCCGTCGAGATCTCGCCCGGCCCGCAGGTGACGACGAACAGGTCGCCCGGGCCGATCGCCGGCGTCGTCATGTCGCCCTCCACGGCGACGGAGCGGCCGAGATGGAAGAGCCGCATGGCGAAGCCCATGATCTGGAGGCGCTCGCGGCCGCCGCCGAAGACGACGACGGTGCGCGCCTCGGCGATCATCGCGACCGCCTGGTCGACCGCGCCGTCGTCGATGCGGTCGAAGACTTCGCCGAGCTCGGCAAGGGCACCCTGGTAGAGATTGGTCATCGGCAAGGACTCCTGATCCGAAATGGGCCGAATCCCCGCCGGCATCCGGCCGGGGGCGGCTCGTGGGACCGGCGGGCCGCCGATCGACGGCCCGCCGGCTGGCGAACCACCAGACTAGAGGCCCAGATCGGCCAGTTCGTCCACCGTCTCCTTGTTGATCGGGATCAGGGCATCGACGATGATGTTGGTGCCGTCCGGGCTCACCGGCCCGAGGCCCTCGATGACCGTGCCTTCGGCGATGGCGTCACCCGCGACGAGCATGTTGCCGATGCGCACGAAGACCCGGCCAGCCTCCATCGGGTTCCACATGAAGCCGCCGCTGATCGCGCCTTCCTTGACGAGCTGGCGACCCTGGCCCGGCGAGAAGGGACCGAAGACGGCGATCTCGCCGACTTTGCGGGTCTCCTCGAGGGCGCGACCGATGCCGATCGGGCCCTGGCTGCCGAAGGCGAGGAAGCCCTTGAGGTCGGGATTTGCGGCGATCAGGTCGAGCGCGGTCTTGCGGCTGTCGTCGACGCTCTCGGCGACGCCGTAGCGATCGCCGACCACCGTCATGTCGGGGTACTTCTCGCCGAGATAGGCGATGGCATAGTCGGCCCATTCGTTGTGCAGCGGGACCGTCAACGAACCGACATAGACCGCATACTGGCCCGAGCCGCCCATCGCCTGGGCGAGCATCTCGGCATGCGCCTCGCCGAAGCCCTTCGACGACGCCATCTCGAAGTTCCAGTCGACGTTCTTCTGGGCCGGCGACTCGTGGGTGACGACCTTGATGCCGGCGGCACGCGCCTTCTCGAGCACCGGCTCGATGGCATTGGCGTCGTTGGGGACGACGCCGATCACGTCCACGCCCTTGGCGATGAGGTCCTCGATGGCGCGGACCTGGAGCGCCGGGTCGGCGCTCGTCGGGCCGATCATCTCGGCGTCGATGCCGAGGGCGGCGCCCTGTTCCTTGATGCCGACCTCCATGGCATTGAACCACGGGATGCCGCCGATCTTGACGACGACGCCCATGGTCGGCGTGTCCTGGGCGAAAGCGCCCGGGACGGCGGCGAAGGCAATGGCCGCCCCGAGCAGGGGCGCAGCAAGACGCTTCAACATTGCAGGTCCTCCCATATGCGCCCCTGTGGGCGCCGATTTTTTCTCCGCGGAGACTTGCACATTCGATTGTGCTCGTCCTCGCGACAACGATCGCGCCCGGCTCTCCCGCAATTCCTCCCGGCGGGTTCCAACGCCTGGAGCGGGCTGGACTGGCATGCACAATCGATGTAGCAATTTCATCGCAATTTCGTTGCGTGTCAAGCAATGCGAAATGCGTCCCTGCCGACGGAGACGACCGCGGAGACATGAAGAAGACGCGCGCCACGGCCGGCAAGACGACGATCTACGACATCGCCCGCACGACGGGGGCATCACCCTCGACCGTGAGCGCCGCCCTGAGCGGAACCTGGCGCAGCCGCCGGATCAAGGAGAGCACCGCGCTCGAGATCCAGCGGCTCGCCGAGGAGCAGGGCTACACGATCAACATGCAGGCGCGCGGCCTCCGCAAGGCCCGCTCGGGCCTCATGGGGATGGTGTTGCCCGCCCACTTCAGCCGCTACTTCTCCGCGATGTCGCAGATCTTCGAGGCCCATGTCCGCACCCGCGGCCTGTGCCCGGTGGTGGTGAGCACGCTCCGCGACCCGGACGAGGAGCGGCGGACCGTCGAGACGCTCATCTCCTACGCCATCGACTCGCTCTTCATCGTCGGCGCCACCGACCCAGACGCGCTCTCCGACATGTGCGCCGCGGTCAATCTCAAGCACGTCAATGTCGACCTGCCGGGAACCCGGGCACCGTCGGTGATCTCGAACAACTACAGCGGCGCCCGCCGGCTGACCCAGGAGATCCTCCGCTCGATGCCGCCCTCCGACGATCCGGCGCGCGGCAAGGCCTACTTCATCGGCGGTGCCCCGGACTTCGCCACCGCCGAGCGCATCCGCGCCTTCCGCGACGTGGTGGCGGAGGAGCGCGGCGAGACGTCCGACGCGCTGATCATCGCGCAGGACTACGACCCGGACGCCTCCGCCGCCGACCTTCAGGCCTTGTGCGAACGGATCGGCGGTCTGCCGTCGGGGCTCTTCATCAACTCGGCCTTCGTCTTCGAGGGCGTGCTCAAGTACTTCGCCACGCTGCCGCCGGAGGCGCTGAATGGCATCGTCATCGGCTGCTACGACTACGATCCCCTCGCCTCCTTCCTCCACTTCCCCGTGATCATGGTGCGCCAGAACGTCGACCAGCTCATCGCCGAGGCCTTCCGGATCATCGAGAGCGACGTGACCGGCGCCCCGTGCCTCCAGATCGAGCCCGAACTGATCCGGCCGCGAACACTCTCCACCAGCCCCTATGAGACCTTCCATCACCGGATCGCGCGGTGAGAACCGGCACGTGCCCCGTCGTCCGGTTTCGCGATCCGGCGTCCTGCGCTAGAGACGAACAGAGGGAGGAACGATCACCATGAAGAAGATTCTCAACGACCCGGCATCCTATGTCGACGAGATGCTCGAGGGCCTCGTCGCCGCCCACCCGGATGTCTATGCCCGCCCGCATCCCCGCGTCATCGCCCGGGCCGGCGGTGCGACGGCCGGCAAGGTCGGCATCGTCACCGGCGGCGGCTCGGGCCACCTGCCGGTCTTCACCGGCTATGTCGGCAGGGGGCTGCTCGACGCCTGTGCCATCGGCAATGTCTTCGCCTCGCCCTCGGCCGAGCAGATGGCGGATTCGATGCGGGCGGCCAATGGCGGTGCCGGTATCCTCCGCCTCTACGGAAACTACGGCGGCGACGTGATGAACTTCGACATGGCCGGCGAGACCGTCGACCTCGAGGACGACATCCGCTCGACGACGGTGCTGCTCGCCGACGATGTCGCCTCGGCGCCGCCGGCCGAGGCGGCGAAGCGCCGCGGCGTCGCCGGCATGGTCTATGCGTTCAAGATCGCCGGTGCGAAGGCCGAGCAGATGGCCGACCTCGACGTGGTGACCGCGATCGCCCAGAAGGCCGCCGACGCCTGCCGCTCGATCGGCATGGCGCTGACCCCCTGCACCGTGCCGCAGGCCGGCAAGCCCACCTTCCAGATCGGCGAGGACGAGATGGAGATGGGTATGGGCATCCACGGCGAGCCCGGCATCTGGCGCGACAAGCTCCGCCCGGCCGACGCCATCACCGACGAGATGATCGACCGCCTGCTCGAGGACATGCCGATCGGTCGCGGCGAGAGCGCCTCGATCCTCGTCAACTCGCTCGGCGCCACCCCGCCGGAAGAGCTCTACATCATGTTCCGCCGCGCCCGGGCGCGGCTCGCCGATGCCGGCATCGACCTCGTCATGCCGCTCGTCGGCCGCTACGCCACATCGATGGAGATGACCGGCGCCACGATCACGCTCTGCCGGCTGGACGACGAACTGACCGGGCTCCTCAGGGCGCCGTGCCACTGCGCCTTCTGGTCCGTGGGCTGAGGGATGGCCATGGGCTTCACGACCCGGGACCTCCGGACGGCCGCAGCCCGTCTCGCCGCCGCGGCAGAGGCGGCGGAGGACGAACTCAACGGGCTCGACGGCCAGCTCGGCGACGGCGATCTCGGCATCACCGTCGCCACAGGCTGGAAGGCGGTCGCCGCCGAGACGCTGCCCGACGACGTCGGCATGGCCTTCCTCGCGGCATCCAAGGCGTTCCAGCGCGTCTCCTCGTCGTCCTACGGCACGCTCACCGCCACCGCGCTGATGGCCGCGGCGAAGAAGACCAGGGGCCGGACCGAGGTGCCCTGGTCCGAGGTGCCGGGGCTGGTCGCGGCGGCGCGCGATGCGATGATGGAGCGCGGCAAGGGGGCGCTCGGCGACAAGAGCGTGCTCGACATCGCCGACGCCGTGGCGAGGGCGACCGAAGGCATCGACGACCCCGCCGCCCTCCGCGCCGCGGCGTCTTCCGCGGCCGACGGGGCGCTCGACGACTTCCGCGGCAGGCCCAACCGCCTCGGCCGCGCCCGCATGTTCGGCGACAGGACCATCGGCATGGACGACCCCGGGATGCGGGCGTTCCAGAGGCTGGTCGCGGGGCTCGCGGGGACTTGACCGGCGCGGCCGCCCGAGCGAGCGTGCTGCACCGGGAAAGGCCCCGCCCACCATGACCATCGTCGCGCTACGCACCGCCGACTTCGATCGCCGCCACCGCGTCGCCGAGTTCCAGGCGGCGGCGGCCAACATCTGCAGGCTCGACATCGTTCCCGAGCCGGGCAGCGAGTATCGCTCGGAGACCGTGATCGCCCTCCTGCCGGGCGCGGTAATCGCAAACACCACGCACTCGACATGCCGCACGACGCGGGATCACCGCCTCGCCGCCGAGACGGGCGACAACCTGCTCATCCACATCCCGCGCAGCGGCGCCTTCCGCATGAAGCAGTCCGGCGGCGAGGAAGTGATCTGCAAGCCCGGCGATGTCTATGTCGACCCGACCGAGGTGCCGGGCATCGCCACCTTCGCCCCCGGCCTGACCAACGCGCTCTATGTCTCCATCCCGCGAACCCTGCTCGCCGGGCGGGCCGTCCCGACCGACGGGATGCTGCGCCGGCGGATGGCGCTGACGCCGCAATGGCGGCTGTTCCGCGACTACGCGCTCAACCTCCACCGCGAGATGCCGCATCTCTGGCCGGAGCATCACGAGCGCCATGCCGCCCATGTCCAGGAGCTCGCCCTCCTCGCGCTGTCGGCGGATGGGTCCCGCGCCCGGCAGGAGGGCCGGGGACTGCGACACGCGCGCCTCACCGCGATGATGCGCGACATCGACCGCAACCTGACGACCACACGCCTGAGCATCGGCTGGATCGCGGCGCGCCACGGCATCTCGGAGCGCTACGTGCGCGCCCTCTTCGCCGATGCCGGGACGACTTTCGGCGACCATGTCGCCACCCGCCGGCTGGCCCTCGCCCGCCGCCTGCTCGGCGACCCCGCCCATGCCGCGCGCTCGATCAGCGAAGTCGCCCTCGCCGCGGGGTTCGGCGACATCTCGTGGTTCAACGCCCGCTTCAAGCGCGCCTACGGCATGACCCCGCGGGCAGCGCGGGCGACCCCGGACACCACCTGACCGCACGCCGGATTCCCCCGTCGAGTGCCGGATTCCCCAAGATCGCGGCGCCGGCCGCCGCTAGTCTCGCCGGACTCTGACGGTCGCCGCCTGTCCGCGCCGGCCGCTCGTCCTGCCAGCACCGAGGACCCCCAACCGATGCCCGACCCGAGCCCCCGCCGATCCCAGTTCCTCCCGGGCCTCGCTGCAATGGCGATGCTGGGGGCCATCGCCACGGCGCCCGCGGCGGCAGCGCCGGCGAACACGATCATCGTCATGGATGGCTCGGGCTCGATGTGGGGCGAGATCGACGCCCGCATCAAGCTCGAGGTCGCCCGCGAGACGGTGGCCGCGGTGCTCGGCGGCATCGCACCGTCCCAGTCGCTCGGCCTCATGGCCTACGGCCACCGCGTACGCGGCGATTGCAGCGACATCGAGCTGATCGTGCCGCCCGCGCCGGGCACCGCCGGGGCGATTCTCGCTGCCGTGGCGGCGATGCGTTTCCAGGGCAAGACGCCCCTCAGCGAGGCGGTGCGCCAGGCGGCAGAGGCGCTGCGGAGCGGCGAGGAGCCGGCAACCGTCGTTCTGATCACCGACGGAATCGAGACCTGCGACGCCGATCCCTGCGCCGTGGCGAGCGAACTCGAGGCTGCCGGCGTCGACTTCACCGCCCATGTGATCGGCTTCGGACTGACCCGGGACGAAGGTGCCCAGGTCGCCTGCATCGCCGAGAACACCGGCGGCCGCTACATGGCGGCTGGGGACGCCGCGAGCCTTACCGAGGCGTTGACCGCGGCGGTGATGGAGACGGCGCCCCCGCCCGACGCGCCGCCCCCGGCGCGCGCCCGCCACTACCCCGGCGCCGAACTGATGCCCCAGGCGGCCCTCGCCCCGACCGGCGGCTCGACCGGCGAGGACGCGCCCTACCCGGCCGACATCGACTTCCCGGCCGACGGAACGATCGCGGCCTGCCGCGCCGCCTGCGAGGCCGACGCGGCCTGCGGCTCCTGGCGCTACGAGCCCGCCTGCAGCTACTTCGTCGACCATGCGCGCTGTTTTCTTTTCTCGTCGGCAACCGAGTTCTGGGTCAACTTCTACGCCGCCGACGAGGGCTGGGCCTCGGGCATGAAACCCGGCGTCGCCGGTCTCGTCCGCCCCTATGTCCCGATCGGGGCGACCGACATCGGCGTGCGCCTCGCGGTGCCGGACGCGGTAGCGCCCGGCGCCGAGTTCACCGTGCTGTGGCAAGGGCCCGGCAACAGCGGCGACTGGGTCGATCTCGTCGCCCCGGGCCATGACGGGATCGGCGGGGAGCTCTCCTACTTCCGGGTCGACGACACCGTCGAAGCCGGCGACGCGCCCGAGGGCGCAGGCACGCTGACGGCGCCGCCCGAGCCCGGCACCTACATGCTCCGCTACGTGCTCGGCCGCAGCGTCGACCAGCGGGTCGTCCATGCGGTGCCGCTCCTGGTCGGCGGTCCGGCGGGCGTGGCAGCCACGCCCCCCGATACAGCGGGCGGCGGCCACGGTGCCCTCGCGGCGGCAAGCGGCCCGGTCGAGGTGACGTTCAGGGTGGACACCGGCGCGATGGAGCTTGGCGTCTCGTGGTCCGCCATCCCGGTGCCGGGGCAGGACCTGCCGCCCGAGGCCTGGGCCATGCAGGAGCCGATCTACGGCCCGGTCACCGAGCTGTTCCTGCCCGGCCTCTACGACGTGACCGGCGACGCCGGCGACACTGTCTTCTTCGGGAGGGTCGAGATCACGCCCACGGGGCCGAACGACTTCGTCATTCCGTACTCCGAAACGCTCAGCCCGGCCGGCGAGGACGCGGACGGCTTCGAGGAGGGCCATGTCTGCCCCGGCCCGGACACCTGCCGGATCGAGGATCGCATCGGTCTCGGCTTCACGCTGCCCGGGGGCTGGGCGTCGGACACGCCGTTCCTCGCCGAGACCGCGGCCGGGGTGGTCGCGGCCCGGCCGAGCGTCACCTTCAACGCCCTCGGCGGCGACCAGATGCTGGTCCTCAACCCGCTCCAGTGGCTCGAGAGCAACGGCACCTGCACCGAGAGCGCCGCCGGGCCGCTCTGCATCTTCGGCCCGCCCGACGGCGCTTCGCTTGCCGCGCTCGCCGTGATCCTGCCGAGCCTAACCTACGCGCCGAACTGACGGCGGCAGCTACGCCCCGAGCGCTGCGCCGCCGTCGACCACCACATCCTGCATGGTCAGGTAGCTCGACTGGTCGGAGAGGAGGAAGGCCACGACATCGGCGATCTCCTCCGACCGGGCGACGCGGCCCAGCGGCACCCCGACGCGGAAGGCGTCGAGATCGCCGCGCGTCACCACGTCGGTGTTCGACATGGTCGACATCAGCCGCTGCACCATGCCGGTGTCGGTGACGCCGGGGGAAACACAGTTGACCCGGATGTCGTGCGGCGCGAGTTCGAGACCGGCGACGCACATGAGCTGCGCCACCGCCGCCTTCGAGGCGCAGTAACCGCCCTGGCGGACGCGCGGGGTCCGCGCCGCGGTCGAGGCGACGACGACGATCGAGCCCTGGCGACGGGGAATCATCCGCTTCGCCGCCGCCTGGACCACCAGGAGGGCGCCCTTGACGTTGACCGAGAGCATCGCGTCGAGGTCCGCCTCCGGCATTTCGGCGATCGAGCCGAACTTCTGGATGCCGACGACATGGGCGACCCGAGCGACGGGCCCGAGCTCCTGCTCGGCCCGGGCGACGAACGCCTCGACCGCCGCACCGTCGGTGACATCGAGCCCGGCAGTGATCACCCCGCCGCCGAGGTCGGCGGCGAGCGCCTCCAGGCCTGCCCCGTCGACATCGGCCAGCGCGAGCTTCATGCCCGCCGCATGGAGCGTCCGCGCCACCCCCTCGCCGATTCCCTTGGCCGCACCGGTGACGATGCCGACCGAACCCGCCAGCCCCTTGAACCCATTCGCCATCTTTTCCTGCTCCCTCTGAAGGCGCCGGGAAGCTACCCGAGCCGGCGCGGGAGCGGAAGGGCGGAAAGGCGTGGCATGCTTGTGCACTGCCGCATGCCGCAACGGTTGCCCGCCGCCCGTTCCGTCGAATAGGTTGCCGGCTGATCGAAGCGGAGCCCGCCCCCAGATGCCGTCCAGCCTGAGCCTCGTGGTGGCGCTCGCCTTCGGCTATCTGCTCGGCTCGATTCCGTTCGGCCTGCTGATCACCCGCCTTGCCGGTGCCGGCGATCTCCGGGCGATCGGCTCGGGCAATATCGGCGCCACCAACGTGCTCCGCACCGGCCGTCGCGACCTCGCCGCGGCAACCCTGGTCGCCGACTGTCTCAAGGGCACGATCGCGGTCCTCGGCGCGGCCGCGCTGTTCGGCGCCGACGGTGCGATGATCGCCGGGCTCGGGGCTTTCCTCGGCCACGTCTTCCCGGTCTGGCTCCGGTTCAAGGGCGGCAAGGGGGTTGCGACATATCTCGGTGTCCTCATCGGCCTCTGCCTGCCCAGCCCGTCGTGGCCGGCGGTGCTCGCCTTCGCGATCGTCTGGTTGGGGACCGCCTATCTGACGCGGTACTCGTCGCTGGCAGCGCTGCTCGCCAGCCTGGTGACGCCGGTCATCCTCGTCTTCGTCTTCCACGACCGCACGGGCGGGCTGTTCGTGGTGCTGACCGCGATTCTGTGGTGGCGCCATGCCGACAACATCCGGCGCCTCGCCGCCGGCACCGAATCGCGGATCGGCGCGAAGAAATGATGGCGGCGCGTCAGGTCCCGGGCATCACGCTCAGCGACGCCCAGCGCCTCGCCTGGCTCCGCCTGATCCGCAGCGAGAATGTCGGACCGGTGACATTCCGCGAACTGATCAACCACTTCGGGAGCGGCACCGAGGCCCTCGCCGCGGCGCCGGAGCTGGCACGGCGCGGCGGACGCTCGATCCGCATCTGTTCGGCCGACGAGGCGGAACGCGAGCTTGCCGCCCTCGCCCGGCTCGGCGGGCGGCTGGTGGCGTTGGGCGAGAGCGGCTACCCGGCGAATCTCCGCCATGTCGCCGATGCCCCGCCGCTGCTCGCCGCCATCGGCGACCCCGACATACTCGCCCGTCCGATGGTCGCCATCGTCGGCGCCCGCAACGCCTCGGTCGCCGGGCGGAAATTCGCGGCGATCCTCGCCCGGGGGCTCGGCGAGGCAGGTTACGTCGTCGTCTCGGGCCTCGCCCGCGGCATCGACGGGGCGGCTCACGAGGCGGCCCTCGCCGCCGGCACGGTCGCGGTCCTCGCCGGCGGCCTCGACCACATCTACCCGCCCGAGCACGTCCCGCTGGCCGAGCGCATAACGGCAGGCCACGGCGCGATCGTCAGCGAGATGCCACTGGGTCACGAGCCGCGAAGCCGCGACTTTCCCCGCCGCAACCGCATCATCTCGGGCATGGCGCTCGGCGTCGTCGTGGTCGAGGCGGCAGAGCGCTCCGGCTCGCTCATCACCGCCCGCCGCGCCGCCGACCAGGGGCGCCTGGTCTTCGCGGCCCCGGGCTCGCCGCTCGATCCGCGGGCCGGCGGCTCGAACCGGCTGATCAGGGACGGCGCGCACATGGTCACCGAGGTGGCCGACATCATCGCCGAGATCGACCCGATGCTGGGCCGCGGTCGGGAGGAGGCCGAAGAGCCGGCCGAGGAGCCGATCGCACCCGACGCGGTCGCCGACGACGAGCGCCAGCGGGTCATCGACGCGCTGGGACCGACGCCGGTCGAGATCGACGAGATCCTGCGCTTCACCGGCGTGCGGCCGGCGGTGGTCCACCTCGTGCTTCTCGAACTGGCGCTGGCCGGGCGGCTCGAGCGGCATGCCGGACAGCGCGTCTCGATGACATGAGGGAGCGTCCGGACAAGGGTCCCGGGCAGGGCCGGGCGAAGGACCGCGTCCGCTCCCATTTCGGCATCGATGTCGGCGGTGTCTCCATCGCCTATTGCTACATCCGCAAGAACGCGTGCTCGGCCTGGAAGCGCCTGTTCATCGAGGAGTCGGGCGTCCCCTTCGAGCCGAACACATGGCGCCGCGAGATCGCGTTCATGGCCGCGCGCCACGGGCTCAGGAGCATCGCCGAACTCGAGCGCCACGACCATCGCGTCGTCGTGCTCCGCGACCCGGTCGAACGCTACGTCTCGGCCTTCGTCAGCCTGATGGTCGCGCACACGCCGCCGCCGACCCGGCACCTCCGGGAGCGGGGCAGCAGGGCAATGGGCCTGCCCATCGCGGAAGCGAGCTTCGAAACGTTCCTCGAACACCAGTTGCCCGGGGCCGATCGACGCCGCACGCGCCTCGACAAGCACTTCTGGCCGCAGGCCTGGCACCTCGCGCCGACCACCTATACCGACGTGATCGACCTCCATCGCCTCGCCCCGGCGATGAAGGCGCTGCTCGGCGAGACGCTCGGATCGCGGTATTTCGACCGTCCCGTCAATGCCACGGCGATCGCGCCCACCTACGATGATCCGGAAGCGGCGACGCTGCCGGCGCGCATCCTGCGCGAGCGGTATCTCGAGACGGGCCGACTGCCGGGCAAGGCGAGCTTCCTCGGCGGCGGCCGTGACGCAACCATCCGGGACGCCTACGCCGAGGACGATGCCCTCTACCGGCAGTGCAGGGCGCATGGCACGACCGGTCCGGCCGGACCGATGACGCTCAGGGCGGATGGGCACGCGGCGGCAAGGCGGACCCGGAGGACAGGCCGCGGGCGCGAGCGCTGAGGTTGGCCTCAGGAAGGCGGTCAGCCGAACGGCTCAGGCCGGGTCGGTGCGAAGCAGTCCCTCGGGCATGGCATCGGGGTCTTCGATGCGCGGGTCGAAGCCGTGCATGTAGAGCGCCCATTGCAGGGCGATCAGCGCCCCCTTGATCGGCCGGAGCAGCGCCAGCGTCATCACCAGCGTCAGCGGCAGCCAGATCATCATGTGCGTCATCGTCGACAGCTCGGTCGCGAGGAACACCGCGGTCATGATCGGCACGACGATGTGCCCGACCACGACCATCGTGAAGTAGGGCGGCGCATCGTCGGCACGGTGGTGGCTGAGGTCTTCGCCGCAGACGGAGCACGAAAGCGCCGACCTGAGGTAGCCGTTGAACAGGGGGCCCTCGCCGCAGTTCGGGCAGCGGCAGCGGAATCCGCGCCACATCGCCTGCCAGGAGCTGCGCTTCGGGAGGCCCAGCTGGTTCAGCTCGTCGGCGGGCTGCCACACGGTCGTCGTCGGGGATGCGGTCATGATGACCGAAACTTAGGCGCACACCGCCGCCGCGACAAGCGCGCCGGGGCGCCGCGGCGAAGATGTCGCGGCCCGCCGCTCACTACCGCCGGCCGCGTCATTCCTTGTCGAATTCGATAAGGCCGTGGTTTCGGACGACCGCCTTTTCGATGGGGGTGTCCTGCTCGCAGAAGACGACCAGGTTGCGAGAGTTCGGCTGTCGTGCGCTGGGGACCAGGATGCCATCCGCGCCGAGAAAGGAACACGCCTCGGCGATCTGCTGGGAGCGGGGATATTCCTGTATGCGCTCGACATAGGCGAGTTGTCCGTATCGAGCGATCTCCAGGCCCAGGGCGCCGAGGGCATCGAGCCCTCGAACACCATGACCGCCTCAAGCGAAACACGCAGTTCGAGCAGCTCGTAGCGCACCTTCGACGGCGGGATCGGCTGCCCCCGATAGAGGTGGAACCGGCGTTCTGCGATCGCAGCCTTGCGCGTGTCCGACGTGTAGAGAACATCGAAACTGCCATCGTCCCAGCGGCCGCCCGAGCGCCAGCAGGCCAGAGGGTCGGCGTGCTGTCCAACGGACCCCCAGACGATACTGCCGTAGGGGCGTTGGCGCACCTTCTCAAGTGCGTCGAGAAGCCCCTGATCGCGGATGGAGCCGACATGCATCGCTCCGCCACCCACGCGCACCGTCAAAGATAAGCATCCGCGTCATCTTGACGCCCGGGGATAACCCCGGGCTACCGCCGGCCGCGCTTCTTCGCCGGCTTGCCGCCCTTGCCCTTCGGCTTGCGCGACTTCGGCTCGGCCGGGCGGTCCTTCCGCGACAGGATGCGCCCTTCGGTGAGCAGCTCGAAGCGGAGCGCGCCGGCGAGCGGCGCCGCCTCGATCAGCTTCACCTCGACACTGTCGCCGAGGCGGTGCATCTCGCCGGTGGCACGACCGATGACGGCCCTGCGCGCCTCGTCGAAGACATAGTAGTCGTTGCCGAGGGTCGATATCGGCACGAAACCGTCGGCGCCGGTCTCGTCGAGCTTGACGAACAGGCCGGCCCGGGTGACGCCGGAGATGCGGCCCGGGAAGGTCGCACCGATGCGGTCCACGAGCCAGTGGGCAACGAGCCGGTCGATGGTGTCGCGCTCGGCCGCCATCGCCCGCCGCTCGGTGCCGGAGATCGCCGCGGCGATCTCCGCGATCGTCGCCTCGATCCCCTCCTGCAGCCCCCCCGCGCCCAGTTTCAGCGCCCGGATCAGGGCGCGGTGGACGATAAGGTCGGCATAGCGCCGGATCGGCGAGGTGAAGTGGGCATAGCGGCGGGGGTTGAGGCCGAAATGGCCGATGTTCTCCGGGTGATACTCGGCCTGGGCCTGGGTCCGCAGCACGACCTCGTGGACGAGGCGGCCGTGGTCGGAATCCTTGACCTGGTCGAGGATGCGGTTGAAATGCGCCGGCCGCAGGTTGCCGCCCTTCGGCAGGGTGACGTCGATCGACTTGAGAAACTCGCGAAGCACCTCGAGCTTGGCCATCGAGGGCGTGTCGTGGATGCGGTAGACGAGCGGCGACTTCTTCTCCTCGAGGGTCTCCGCCGCGGCGACGTTCGCCTGGATCATGAACTCCTCGATCAGGCGATGCGAATCGAGCCGCTCCGGCACGATGATCCGGTCGATCGTTCCGTCGGGCTTGAGCAGGACCTTCCGCTCGGGGATGTCGAGCTCGAGCGGGTCGCGCCCCTCGCGCCCGCGGCGCACCGCCTCGTAGCCCCGCCAGAGCACCGCCAGCGCTTCGCCGACCGCCGCGCCGCGGCCGATGTCGCGGCCGTCGAAGGCATCCTGGGCCATCTGGTAGGAGAGCTTCGCCGCCGAGCGCATCATGATGCGGTGGAAGCGGTGGCTGCGCTTGCGCCCGTCGGCACCGAAGATCATGCGCACGGCCAGCGCCGGACGATCCTCCAGTTCGCGCAGCGAGCAGAGATCGTTGGAGATGCGCTCGGGCAGCATCGGCACGACGCGGTCGGGGAAGTAGACCGAATTGCCGCGCTTCAGCGCCTCGCGGTCGAGCGCCGAGCCCGGACGGACATACCAGGCGACATCGGCGATCGCGACGGTGACGATGAAGCCGCCCGGGTTCTTCGGGTCGGGATCATCCTCGGCGTGGACGGCGTCGTCGTGGTCCTTGGCGTCGGCCGGGTCGATGGTCAGGAGCGGCATCTCGCGCCAGTCCTCGCGGCCGCGCAGCAACGCGGGCTTGGCCGCCTCCGCTTCCTTCAGCACCGCCGGCGGGAACTCGTGCGGGATGGCATGGGCGAGGATGGCGATCAGGCTGACCGCCTTCTCGTCCTTCATCGAGCCGATGACCTCGTGGACCACGGCGCGATCCGGCCCGCGGCCCGTCGAGCGGACGATGCGGACCGAGACGAGGTCGCCCTCCCGCGCCTCCCGGAGCGCGTCAGGCTGGACGACGAGGACGCGCTGCTTGCGGTCGACCGGCTCGATCTGCGCGCCCTGCGGCGTGCGGCGGACGACGCCGTAGACGGTCGACGGCTTCCGCGCGAGCAGCTTGATGACGCGCGCCGTGTAGCCGTCGTCGCCGGCGGCGAGCTTCGCCAGCACGCGGTCGCCGACGCCGGGGGCCGGCCCCGCCCCCTTCGCCGGGGCGACCACGATACGGGGCGGATCGCCTTCCTCGGCCGGCCAGTCGGCCGGCATCGCGATGAACTCGCCGTCGCGGTCGCGGGCGGTGATCTCGAGCACCGTCACCGGCGGCAGGTCGCCAGGCCGCTGGAGCCGGCCGCGGCGCTTCTCGACCGCCCCGCCCGTCTCGAGGTCCTTGAGGAGCGCCTTGAGCGCGATCTTGTCGCCGCCGCGGATGCCGAAAGCCCGCGCGATCTCGCGCTTGCCGGCTGCGCCCGGGTGCTCCGCGATGAAGGCGAGAACCTCCTCGCGCGAGGGCAGCGGGGCCGGTACCTTCTTCGTCCTCTCCCCCGCCTTCTTCGCCAAGATCAGCCCTTCTTTGCCGCGCTCTTCTTCGCTGTCTTCGCCGGCGGCTTCTTCTTCGCCGGTCCCTTCGCCTTGGCCGTACCCTTCGCCGGCGACCTCCGGGCGGGCGCCTTGGCGGCCCTCGCGGACAGCAGGTCCAGCGCCTGCTCGATCGTCACGGACTCGGGGGAAACGTCCTTGGGCAGGGTCGCGTTCACCTTGCCATGATTCACGTAGGCGCCATAGCGCCCGTCGCGGATGGTGATCGGCCCGCCTTCGCTCGGGTGGTCGCCGAGCGTCCTGAGGGCCTTGGGCGCCGCCCGGCCGCCCGGCCGTCCGCCGCCGGCGCGCTTCTCGGCGAGGACAGAGACGGCGCGATTGAGGCCGACGGAGAAGACTTCCTCGACCGTATCGAGATTGGCGAAGGTGCCGTCATGCTGGACGAAGGGACCATAGCGCCCGATCCCCGCCGTGATCGGGGTGCCGGTCTCGGGATGCAGGCCCACCGTACGGGGCAGGCTGAGAAGCGCGAGGGCCTCGGCGAGTTCGAGGGTCGCCGCCTCCCAGCCGCGCGGCAGGCTGGAGCGCTTCGGCTTCTCGCCATCCTCGCCCGCCTCGCCGAGCTGGACATAGGGACCGAACCGGCCGGTGCGGAGCGACACCTCGAGCCCGCTGTCGGGGTCCGTCCCGAGGATGCGGGTGCCATCGCCGCCGAGCTCGCCGCCATTGGCGCCGTCGCCGGCGACGGCGAGCTGCCGGGTGTAGCGGCATTCGGGATAGTTCGAGCAGCCGATGAAGGCCCCGAACTTGCCGAGCTTGAGGGACAGGCGCCCCGAATTGCAGGACGGGCAGAGGCGCGGGTCGCCGCCTTCGGGCCGGGCCGGGAAGATGTGCGGGCCGAGCAGTTCGTTGAGCGCCTCGAGCACTTCGGTGACGCGGAGGTCGCTGGTCTCCGCGACGTCGGCCGAGAACTGCTTCCAGAACTCGCGCAGCACGTCCTTCCACGAGATGTCGCCGTTCGAGATCTTGTCGAGCTTTTCCTCGAGGTCGGCGGTGAAGTCGTATTCGATGTAGCGCTCGAAGAAGCTCTCGAGGAAGGCCGTCACAAGACGCCCCTTGTCCTCGGGGATCAGCTGCTTCTTCTCGAGCCGCACATAGTCGCGGTCGCGAAGCACGGTAAGGGTCGCGGTGTAGGTCGAGGGGCGGCCGATGCCGAGCTCCTCCATCCGCTTGATCAGCGTCGCCTCGGTATAGCGCGGCGGCGGCTCGGTGAAGTGCTGCTCGACCGCGATCCCG
>JAEZEN010000051.1 GCA_023433185.1 Pseudomonadota bacterium
CCCGGCCGCGGGGGGCGGCCGGGGGCGCCGCCGCGGCCGGGGTCCGCATGCCGGCGTCGGCATCGGCTTCTCCGGCCAGGGCTTCGACCGCGGCGCGCCCTACCGGCGGACCGTTGCCGGCCACGCCCCGGAATGGGCCTGGGTCTTCGACGGCGTCGACGGCGACGTGTTCGGCGCCGGGCCGGCGCTGGTTCTCGGCCACGGCGCGGCCGGGTTCGAGCTCGACAGGGCCGACCATCTCGCCGGCACGCCGGCGGCGGCGGTGGTGCTCGCCTCCTCCGAGCCGCTGACCGATGCCTACCAGGCCGCCATCGAGACGATGAACTCCGTCCACCCGTGGACCGGCGGCTCGCACCCGCGCTCTGGGCTGCGCGCCGACATGGTGTTCCTGCCGCTGCCGGAGGGCGGAGCCGTGTTCTCCGTCGGCTCGATCACCTGGTCCTCGACGCTCTCGCAGGCGGGCTACGACGGCGACACGTCACGCATCACGCGGAACGTGCTCGACGCCTTCCTCGCCGACACCCTGCCGGCCGCCGGATAGGTTCAGTCGGAGTCGCCGGGCCGGAGGCGGACGTCGAGCACCACGTCGCGGTCGTCGAAGGTGCCGGTCGCGAGGCGCTTCAGCAACCGGGCCGCGCCCTCCTTGCCCATCTCGTAGGCCGGCGAAGTGACGGTGGTCAGCCGCGGCCGGATGTACTGGGCGAAGTCGAAGTCGTTGAAGCCCGTCACCTTGACATCGGCCGGCACCGACAGGTGCCGGTCGAGCGCCCACATGATCGCGGCGATCGCCATCTGGTCGTTGCCGCCGAGGAAGGCGTCGGGGAGACCCTCCCGCTCGGCGTAGCGGGTGATCGCGGTCTGGGTGTCCACGAAGCTCTCGCTGCCGCAGACCACGATGTCGAAGCGGATGTCGCCGCCGGCCCTGGCGACCACCGCGTCGATCCCGGCCTGGCGCGCGATCATCGCCGGCCAGCGCTGCGAGGGCGTCAGCAGGGCGAGCCGCCGCGCGCCGCGTCCGATCACTCGATCGGCGATGATCTCGCCGGCGCGGTGGTCGTCCTGGCGGACGGAAAGCGCATCCTCGAGGCTGTCGGGTACCTCGTCCTGGAGAACGAGGAGCGGCTGGTCGGCGTCGGCGAGGCGCCTGTAGAGCACACGGCGCTTGGCGACCGATCCGGAGGGGATCACGCAGAGCGCGTCGGTCTGGTCGCGGCGGATCAGCGGCGCCTGGTCGATCGCCGCCGGGCTGATCCCGGCCAGCAGCAGCACATAGCCGTGGACGCTCAGGTGGTTGGAGAACCCGGCGACGATGTTCGTGTTCATCGGGTCGGCGAGGAAGCGCGGCGACTCGTCGATCATCACCAGACCGATCGCCCGCCGCTCGGCGAGGCGGAGGCTCCGGGCGCCCTCGTTGGGCCGGTAGTTGAGGCGGCGCATCACGCCCTCGACCCGTTCCCGGGTCGCCGTCGACATCATCTCCAGCCGCCCGTTGGCGACGTTGGAGACGGTCGTCACCGAGACGTCGGCCGCGGCGGCGATCTCCGCGAGCGTCACCCGCGCCTTCTTCCTCGTCATGCTGTCCCGTGCATCGTCTGAGCGGCCCCGGGCGGGGTATTCTGTAAGGTTTTAGTCAGCGCCGCCGGGCTAATCAACGCGGGCCATTCCTGAAATTCTTCACCCGGAGAGCGCCATGCCCGCAAGCACCGCCAAGACCCGCATCACCGATCCCCAGGCCGCTCCGAACACCGGTTCCTACTCGCCGGCGCTGCGGGCCGGGCCCTGGGTGATCGTCTCCGGCCAGGGGCCGCTCGACCCTGAGGGCAAGATCGTCGCCGGCGACATCGCCAGCGAGACGGCGCTGACTCTGGAGAACGTCCGCCGGCTGGGCGAGGCCGCCGGGGCGACGATGGACGATGTGGTGAAATGCACCTGCTACCTCGCCGACATCACGGATTTCGACGCCTTCGATGCCGTCTACCGCCGCTTCTTCCGTGACCCGCTCCCGTGCCGGACGACGGTCGCCGCCGGCCTCGGTGGCATCCGTGTCGAGATCGACGCGATGGCCTGGATCGGGCCGTGACGCGCCGCATCGGTCGGCGGCGGCAGCTTCGCGCTTTCGTTCAGGCGCCGAGGGCGTCGATGAACGCCCTGCCTTCGGCGAGGATCTCGTTCTCGCTCTGGCGGTAGCCGTAGACCTGCGCCTCGTACTCGACCGACAGGGCGCCGGTGTAGCCCGCGGCGCGGAGCCCGCGGACCAGCGCCGGAAAGTCGATCACGCCCTGGCCGAGCGGCGGGAAGGAGAAGTCGGGGTAGAGGCCCCTGCCGTCCTTGAGGTGGACGTGGGCGACCTGGTCGCCGAGTTCGTTGACCACCCGCATCGGGTCCTCGTGCTGGACCGCGAGGTGGCTGGGGTCGAAGTTGACGCGGAACGGCACGCCCGGCAGTTCGCGCCGCAGCCGATGATAGTCGTCGACCTTGTGGAAGACGTGGCCGGCGATCGCCTCGATGGCGAGGGTGCGACCGGCGGCCGACGCATGGTCGGTGGTGCGCTCGACCGCGTCGCGGAACCAGCCCCAGGCCGTCTCGCGGTCGATGCCCCCGGGCAGCGGGCCGGAGAGGATGTGCACGACCGGCGCGTTCATCTCCCGGGCGATGTCGGTGCAGCCGTTGATGAAGGCGATGGCCGCCGCGCGGGCCGCCGGGTCGGCATCGACCATCCCGATATGGGCGCCGACGGCGGGTACCGTCAGCCCATGGGCGCGGCAGGCGGCGATTGCCGCGCCGCGGTCCGCCGCGCTCGACTCCGGCGTGAGATGGGCCGGCGCCCAGGGCAGGGTCTCGGCGTTGATCTCGATCGCCTCGTAGCCGGCGGCAGCGACCATGCGGACCACCTCGGGGAGGGGATGCGCCGGCAGCCCGACGCTGTGGAAGCAGGAGCGCATCGTCGGGCCTCAGCGGTAGGTGGGGAGGACGAAGGGCACGCCGTCGGCGAGCGGCAGGTCGACCCAGCCGCCGGTCCGCATCGACTGGTATGCGCCCTGCACGAATTCCTGGGCGCGCAGGCCGTCGACTCCGGTGATCTTCGCCGGCCTGCCCTCGCGGATGCTCTCGCAGAAGGCGGCGAGCTGCTTGTCATAGGGGCTCTTCCGCGGCGGCTTCACCGTGATCCAGCCCCCCTCGAAGGTCTTCCACCAGGCATCGGGATAGTGCGCCTCGCGAAGCACGTCCGGCAGGTCGGCGGCCGACTTCTCCGTGTAGACGGCGAGCGGCGCCGAGGCGAAGGGCGAAGCGGTCTCGCTCGCGATGTGGATCGTCCCCTCGGTGCCGTAGAGGTCGGTACCGTCGCCGATGTTGGGCGAGTAGCGGTTGCCGGCGAGGCTGCCGCGCGCGCCGCTTTCGAAGCGCGTCAGGGTCAGCACATTGTCGTCGACCACCTCGGGCATGGCGCTGTGGACCAGTTCGGCGAAGACGCCGGAGAAGTCGCCGAGGAGATGGCGGGCGAGGTCGATGCGGTGGATGGTCAGGTCGATGATCGTCGCCCCGCCCGACTGCTCGAGGTCGTAGCGGTAGCGGGTGAGGGCCGGATAGGCCGTCGACTTCTCCGAATAGATCGACCGCATCTGGTGGATCTTGCCGATGAAGCCGGCGTCGAGCAGCGCCTTGGCGATCTCGACCTGGGCCCAGAAGCGCTGGTTGAAGCCGACCTGCAGCACGACGCGAGCGTCGTCGCAGGCCTTGACGATGCGGCGGGCCGCTGCGGCATCGACGGCGCGCGGGTTCTCGCAGAGGACGTGCTTGCCGCGCTCCGCCGCGGCGACGACTCCGGCCTCGTGGTAGCGGTTGGGCGTGGCGACGATGACGGCGTCAAGGTCCGGGCGGTCGAGCATGGCGTCCAGCTCGCCATAGGCGGTGCCGCCGAAGTCGGCGGTGATCGCCTCGGCGCGGGCGCGGTCGGCGTCGAACACGGCGACCAGTTCGGCACAGTCGCTCCGCCGGATGGTCGGTGCGTGGCTCAGCCGCATGATGGCGCCGGCGCCGACGAGGCCGATCCTGATCCTTGGTGACGGCATGCCTATTCCCCCCCGAATCCCCGCATTCGCAGTTGTCGGCGGGATTTCAGCCCGGTACGGCGTTCATGTCCATGCCTGCCGGTGTCGGTGCACGATTTTCCGGGGCGGCGGATCACGGCGTCTCGCCGCGGGGTGGGCCGCAGGCGACTGCGGCAATGGGACACGATGTGTATCCGGTTGATGGATAGGACGGGAGGCGCTAAGGGGACGGTGATGCGGCGTCGATTTGCTTCGTCCCTTTCAACGGGGTCTTCCCGGGTTTGAGGGTGTGCGGAGGTTTCAGTTGACCGAGTCCCTGCCCGTCGACGACTCCGAGATGTTCGACCACGCGCCGATATCGCTTTGGCTGGAGGATTTCAGCGGCGTGAAGGCGCTGTTCGACGAATGGCGCGCGGCCGGGGTCACGGACCTTCGCGCGCACCTCGCGTCCGATCCGTCGCGCATCAAGGCCTGCTCGGCCCGCATCCGCGTGCTGCGCGTGAACCAGCGCACGCTGGCGCTCTTCGAGGCGTCCGATCTCGCCGAACTGGTCGCGAATCTCGGCAGCGTCTTCCGCGACGACATGCTCGAGCGCCACGTCGAAGAGCTCAACGCGCTGTGGGACGGAAGGGTCCAGTTCCGCACCAACACGGTCAATTACAGCCTCACCGGCCGGCGCATGGACATGCAGATGACCGGCCGGGTGCTGCCCGGCAGCGAGGAGAGCCTGTCGCGGGTTCTCATCGCCATCGAGGACGTCACGGATCGCGAGTTGGCGCGCCGCGAGCTTGCCGAGAGCGAGAACTACGCCCGCGGCCTGTTCGCGCATTCGCCGGTCTCGCTCTGGGTCGAGGACTTCAGCGCGATCAAGCGGCTGCTCGACGATATCCGCCGGATCGGCATCGAAGACCTCCGCGTCTTCACCGACGTCCATCCCGAGTTCGTCCAGCGCTGCATGAGCGAGATCCGGGTCCTCGACGTCAACCAGCAGACCCTCGATCTCTTCCAGGCTCCCGATTCCGACACGCTGCTCCGCCGCCTTGGCGACGTGTTCCGGGACGACATGGAGCGCTCGTTCCGCGAGCAGCTCATCGATCTCTGGGAGGGCAAGCTCTTCCAGCAGCGCGAGGTGGTCAACTATGCGCTCGACGGCAGCGCCGTCCATGTCCTCCTCCAGTTCTCGGTTCTGCCCGGCCACGAGGATGACTGGAAGCTGGTCCAGGTGGCGCTGACCGACATCACCGCGCGCAAGAAGGCCGAGGTCTATCTCGAGTATCTCGGCACCCACGACGTCACCACCAAGCTCTACAACCGCGCCTTCTATGTCGACGAACTGAACCGCATCGAGCGGAAGGGGATCCGGCCCGTGACCGTCATCATGGCGGATCTCAACGGTCTCAAGGCGGCCAACGACCAGTGGGGCCACGCGGTCGGCGATGCGCTGCTCCGGCGGGCCGGCGAGGTTCTGACGACCGTGGTCGACAAGCCGTGCTGCGCGGCGCGCATCGGCGGCGACGAGTTCGCCCTCCTCCTGCCGGGCGTGGATGCCGCCGGTGGCGCCCTGATGATGGAGGAGATCCAGCGGCTCACGGAGATGAACAACCAGTTCTATCCCGGGCTCGTCCTCAGCCTGTCGATGGGCGCGGCGACCAGCGCGTTCGGCGAGCGGATCGAGAACGTCGTCCGGCGTGCCGATGCGGCGATGTATGAGGCGAAGCGCGGCTTCTACGCCCTTCCCACGGAGGGCGCGGGACCGGAGGCGCGGATCGAGACGGGATCCGCGGCGCGCTGATGTCGCGACCGCTCCGGGCGCACCCTGGCGCCGGGATTTCCTTCCGGGACACCCGGTCTCGAGGTTGCGCGGGCGGCGGCGGTGTTGAACAATCACGGCGGCGGGGCGACCGACTTTCGCGACAGCCCGGAGACGGGGTGCATGGTTGGGCGGTCGGCCTGACCGGCGGGCAAGGGGAGACGGGCCATGAACATCGTGCACGCGGGTCTCGAGCGCCGGGCGCTCGCGGCGATGCTGCTGTTTGCTGCCGGAACGGTCACCGGGGCCTCGGCCCAGGAGAACGCGGACGCGCTCGCCAAGCAGCTTTCCAATCCGGTGGCCAGCCTGATCAGCGTGCCGTTCCAGTTCAATGCCGCTTTCGGCGGAGGCCCCGAGGACGACGGCGAGTGGTACACGCTCAACATCCAGCCCGTGATCCCGATCAGCATCGCGCCCGACTGGAACCTGATCGTGCGCACCATCGTGCCGGTCGTGGGGCGCGAGGACGTGCTGGCGCCCGATACGAGCGAGTGGGGCTTCGGCAACACGCTCCAAAGCTTCTTCTTCTCGCCCAAGGCGCCGACCGCCGGGGGCCTGATCTGGGGTGTCGGCCCGGCGTTCAACTACCCGACGTCGACCGACCCGCTGTTCGGGCCGAGCAAGTGGGGCGCGGGTCCCACCGGCGTCGCCCTCATCCAGAAGGGACCGGTGACCGCGGGCATCCTGGCCAACCAGATCTGGTCCTTCGAGGATTCGGACCAGCCCGAGGGCATCAACGCCGCCTTCATGCAGCCCTTCTTCGCCTATTCGCTCGGCAAGGGCCTGACGTTCAACACCAACATCCAGGCGAGTTACGACTGGACTGGCAGGAACTGGACGGCGCCACTCAACGCCGGTTTCAGCAAGGTCTTCAGCGTCGGAGGCCAGGCGATGAGCCTCTATGCCGGCGGCACCTACTACCTCGCCTCGCCGGACGGCGGGCCGGAATGGGGCTTCCAGACGACGCTGACGTTCCTGTT
>JAEZEN010000127.1 GCA_023433185.1 Pseudomonadota bacterium
GGTCTTCTGCGACCATTTCGAGAGCCTCGCCAAGTTCGGCGAGTTCCTCTCCGGCACCGTCGCCGCCGAGCCGGCGACCAACGGCACGCCGCCCCCCGCGATCCCGCCGGGGTCGTGAACCGCGAGATCCGGATCCCGGAACCCTTAGGCGAACGCGCCCTTGCCCGACACCACGGCGACCAGCGCTTCGGCGCTGAACGGCTTCTCCATGACCGTGACATGGCGAAGCGCGTCCGGGATGCCCTGATCGTAGCCGGTGAGGAAGATCAGAGGCACCCCGAGGGAAAGGAGTTCGTGGGCGAGGTCGAAGGATCTCCCGTCAGGAAGCACCACGTCGAGGAGGACGAGCCGGGGCGTGGGCAGCGTCGCCAAGAGGGCGCGTGCCGCGGACAGGCTCCGGGCGACATGCACCGGCGCGCCGAGCGGCGCAAGGGAGTCCTCGATGTCGAGGGCGATGAGCGGTTCGTCCTCCACCACGAGGATCGGAGCGGCCTGAGCCTTGAGGTCCATGATCTTTGGTGCGAACGCTTCTGCTGCTTGTGGCATGCCCCACTATGGAACCTGCCGAAATCAGATGCATTTAATTAAGACATGATCCGGGCCCCTCCCCCACGAGGGCGTCGGGCGCGGAAGTGGGCTGGGGGGCAATGCGAATGAACAAGTCGATGGCCGGAACGGCGCTCAAATATCCGTGCGAGCGCTGCCCCATCCGCAAGCTCAAGGCGTTCCGCCCGTTCACGCCGGAGGAGCTGGAGTTCGTCAAGTCGTTCAAGTCCGGCGAGCTGGTCGTCGACCCCCGCGCGACCATCCTCCAGGAGGGGACGAGCAGCACGCACCTCTTCACCGTCCTCCAGGGCTGGGCCTTCCGCTACAAGACCCTGCCGGACGGCCGCCGGCAGATCCTCAATTTCGTCCTGCCCGGCGACTTCCTCGGCCTTCAGGCGTCGCTCTTCACGGAGATGTCGCACTCGGTCGAGGCGTTGAGCCAGATGCTCCTCTGCGTCTTTCCCCGCGACCGGCTCTGGGAGCTGTTCGAACACTACCCCAGCCTCTCTTTCGACCTGACCTGGCTCGCCTCGCGGGAGGAGCAGATCCTCGACGGGCACCTGCTGAGCATCGGCCGGCGGACAGCCATCGAGCGCACCGCGTATCTCCTTCTCCATATTCACTCCCGCGCCGCCGCCGTGGGGCTCGCGCCGCGCGACCGCTTCTTTCCGCCGCTCACCCAGCAGCACCTCGCCGATGCGCTCGGCCTCTCCATCGTCCACACCAACAAGACCCTCAAGCGGCTCTCGGACCGCAAGATCATCCGCTGGAAGAGCCGGGTGCTCGAGATCCTCGACATGGGCGCGCTCCGCAAGATCGCATGGTGGAGCGAGGAAGACGCGGAGGGGACGCGCCCCCTGATCTGATACACTCGGCGGGCAACGAACCGGCCCTTGCGGACGAACCGGAGTGACCATGCCGCTGATCCTGACCCTGTCCCTGAACCCGACCATCGACGTATCGAGCGAAGCCGAGACCGTCCGCCCGACCCACAAGACGCGTACGGAGAACGAGGTCTTCGAGCCCGGCGGCGGCGGCATCAATGTCGCCCGCGTCGTGTGCGAACTCGACGCGGAGGCGCTTGCCGTCTGCCTCGCGGGCGGCGCCAGCGGCGTCCTGCTCGACGAGCTCCTCGCCAAGGTCGGCCTGCCGCGTCGCATCATCCCGGTGGCCGGCAACACGCGCATCGCCCTCATGGTCTACGAGCGCTCGACCGGGCTCGAATACCGCTTCATCCCGTCCGGCCCCACCGTCGCGACGGCAGAGCTCGATGCCTGCCTCGCGGCGATCACGGATGAGCCGTTCGACTGCCTCGTCGCAAGTGGCAGCCTCCCGACGGGCTGTGCCCCGGACATGCTCGCAAGGGTCGGCGCGATCGCCGCCGCGCGCGGCGTGCCCTTCGTCCTCGACAGCTCGGGCCCCGGCCTCGCCGCGACCCTCGGCCACGCGCCGGTCCGGCTGGTCAAGCCGAGCCTCAACGAGTTCCGTGCCTATGTCGGGCAGCCGATGGAGACCCGGGAGGCGATCGCCCGCGCCGCCCTCGACGCCGTCGCCGACGGCAAGGCCGACATCATCGCCGTCACCCTCGGCATGGACGGGGCGCTGATCGCGAGTGCCGATGGCGCATTCCTCGTCCGCGCCCCGAAGGTCGAGACCCGTTCCGCCGTCGGCGCCGGCGATTCCTTCGTCGGCGGCATGACCGTCGCCCTCCTCGCGGGGCGAAGCGTCGAGGACGCCGCACTGCTCGGCACGGCGGCCGGCGCCGCAGCGGCCCTCAACCCCGGCACCGGGGTCTGCGCCCGCGCCGACATCCTCAGGATCTACGAGGCGCTGACCAAGGACGCCACGGCCATCACGCGCATGCCCGCCTGACGAATAGTTGGCGGGACGGGGGCCGAGAGGCTGGCTCCCTCCGCTCCAAGCCGCTATGCGCAATGCGCAACCCGCCATCGAACGCACAATCTCTCGGAGGAAGTTCATGATCGTCGTCACCGGAGGCAGCGGCAAGCTTGGCCGCGCGGTCGTCAAGCACCTGATGGACCACGGCTACCAGGTCACATCCGTCGATGCCGTGCCGCCGCCGGGCCAGTCCAACCCGCCAAAGCCCGGCGACGTCGTCTACAGCCGCGCCGACGTGACCGACTTCGGCCAGGCGATGGCGGCGCTGTCGATGATCGACGAGCGCGTCGAGAAGGTCACCGGCGTCGTCCACCTCGCGGCGATCGCAGCACCCGGCCAGGCGCCGAACCACGTCACCTTCAGCGTGAACACGGTGTCGACCTACAACATCTTCGAGGCCGCGCGGCAGCTCGGGATCAGGAACGTCGTCTGGGCGTCGAGCGAGACCGTCTACGGCATCCCCTACCCGAACGGTCCCGCCTACGTCCCGGTCGACGAGGAGATCGAGCGGCCCGAGACGGCGTACTCGCTCTCCAAGCTGATGGGCGAGAAGATGGCCGAGCAGTTCTGCCGCTGGGACCCGGAGCTCAAGATCGTCGGCCTGCGCTTCTCCAACGTCCAGGAGCCGCAGGACTACGCCAACTTCGCCGGCTACGACGCGGACGCACATTCGCGGAAGTTCAACCTCTGGACCTATATCGACGCGCGGGACGCGGCCCAGGCCGTCCGCCTGTCCCTCGTTTCCAACCTCAAGGGCGCCCACGTCTTCGGCATCGCCAATTCGAACTCGGTGATGTCGAAGAGCAACGAGGCGCTGGTCGCCGAGGTGTTCCCGGGCACCGAGATGAAGCGCCCGGTCGGCGCCAACGAGTCGCTCATCTCGAT
>JAEZEN010000551.1 GCA_023433185.1 Pseudomonadota bacterium
CCTTTTGATCGCCCGATTCCGCCTGCTATGATCGGCCGCACCCCGGCGGGCCTGGCCCGGCGGGCGGCTGGGCACACCGAAATTGGAGCTGGAAAGCGAGACCATGCTGTCAGTGAGACGCATTGCCGTGAAGGTCGCCGTGGCGGCCGCGCTTGTCCTCCCCTTCGTTGCGGCGCCGATGACGGCCAGGGCGGACATCATCGTGGTGCCGCCGGGCAACCGCTCCGACAAGCAGCCGAAGATCTATTCCGGCTCGCGCTTCCTCACCGCGATCCGCAATTCGGGCAGCTTCGACGACAAGTACAAGCGCGTCTACGCGGTCTTCGCCAACAATCCAAAGCTGGTGAACAAGATCAAGCAGGTGTCGGCGATCTACGGCATCGATCCGATCCATGTGATCGGCGCGATCGTCGGCGAGCACACCTACAACATCGACACCTTCGACACGCTGCAGGACTACTACGTCAAGGCGCTGCAGTATTCGAGCAACGACACGCTCGAGTTCGCCCACAAGGGCCAGACCGCGCGGGAGCTGTTCTCCAAGCCGCAGTTCGCCAGGTGCGAGGCCATGGAGAACAATTACGAGAAGTGGGACTGCCGCCAGACGGTCTGGAACCGCGTGTTCATGGGCAAGATGGTCGACGGCCGGCTCTACTTCAAAGACCGCCTCCACCGCGTCTATTTCAAGCCGGCCTTCGGCGGCCAGACCTTCGGTTTTGGGCAGCTTTCGCCTGTCGCCGCCCTCATGGTCACCGACGTGACCAACGCCAAGGGCGGGCTGCCGCTCCTCTCCATCGACGACGCGGCGGGGGTCTACGAGCAGATCATGAGCCCCGACACCTCCCTCCACTATGTGGCGGCGAACATCCGGGTCCAGATCGACATGTACAAGCGGTTCGCCGGCTTCGACATCTCGCAGAACCCCGGCATCACCGCGACGCTCTACAACCTCGGTGACGCCGCGACGCGCGCCCGCGAACTGAAGGCCGAGAACGACAATCGCGCGGCGCAGGGGAAGCCCCCGCTGTATCCGCAGGAGAACTTCTACGGCTGGTTCGTCAACGAGAAGGAAGCCGACCTCCGCGCGCTCCTCAAGTAAGCGGGACGCTCGGAGCGAGAGCGACCGCGCGAGCCCGAACCGTCGCAACGGCTGGCCTCGAGTCGCATCAGGAGGCCGTTGATCGGCGCATGCGCATCGGCGACTGGCGGAGGAACGACCTGGGCTCTCCGGCTTCCCGACACAAGCGCCTATATCATTGATTTTGTTGGTGGGCCCGGCAGGACTCGAACCTGCAACCAGACCGTTATGAGCGGTCGGCTCTAACCATTGAGCTACAGGCCCCTACCTGCATCCGGCGTTCCGATCCGGCTCATAGCAAGAAAGCGCCGACGCCGCCACTGCGCCGATCGCCGGCCGCAATGCGGCCGGAATGGCGGAGCATCCGGATGGTGCCAATAGACAACGAGGACCGCCGATGTACCCGATCGTCAGACCCTTCGCCGCCGCCTTCACCCTCCTTGCGATCGCCTCGGCTCCCGCCATGGCGCAGGTCCAGGAGCGCATCCCGACGCTGAACGCGAATGGCGAGGGATTCGTCATGGTCGTCCCGGATATCGCGATCGTGACGATCGGGGTCTCCACCCGGGACGAAACGGCGCGCGCCGCGCTCGACCGGAACAATGCCGAGACCGCGCGAGTGATCGCCACCATTCGCGACGCCGGCATCGCCGACCGCGACATCGGCACCAGCGGCTTCTCGGTGTCGCCGGTCTACGAGCAACGCCCCCCGCGGGCGAACGACAGCGGGGCCATCGTCGAACTGCCGAAGATCGTCGGCTACCAGGTGAGCAACGAGGTGCGGGTGACGGTGCGCCAGATCGGCGAGTCGGGCGCTCTCCTCGACAAGGTGGTGACGGCCGGTGCCAACCAGATCTCCGGCATCGCCTTCGACGTCGCCGATCCCCAGGCGGCGGCCGACGAGGCACTGGAGAAGGCCATCGCCGACGCGCGCCGGAAGGCCGATCTGATGGCCGCCGCCGCCGGGGTCCGCATCGTCCGCGTCCTCGACATCTCGGGCGGCGGCGGGTTCCCGATGTTCGCCCGCGCCGAGCGGATGGACCTCGCGGCCGCCGCCCCGGCCGTGCCGGTGATGCCCGGCGAGGCCCGCGTCCAGGCGAACGCCAACATCGTCTTCGAGATCACGCAGTAGGGTTCTTCTCCCCGGGGACCGCCACCGCCGGCGGCCCCGTCTCGCGCCGGCAGGCTGGCGATGCCTGCCGGAGCGGTTCCTGACGTCGCTCGGCGCCTTCGGCACGCTCGTGCGGCCCGGCGCGATCCCCGCCAGCGCTCTGGAATGGCGCAATGGAACCTTCTCCTGCGCGCCGAGTTGTCCGGTGCACGACCCGGACCGACAGGACAGCGACCCTTCGGGACCGCGGCCGGACGCCTCTTCCGCGGGCCGCGGCTCGCGATCACTGCCAACACCGAGCCTGCATGCGAGACCATCATCCGCCTGCGTCATCTTCGGCGGATCATCGCCTCGTTGCGGACGCGATGCGTCCTGAACACCCCCGTCCTTATGTGTCCGCGCTGGCGCGCGTCCTGACCGACCACCTTCTGGGCGCCCGGCGGACACACGACCTCCGGCCGACGATGGTTGTCCTTCACCGGAGCATCGCGCAGTCGCAGGCGGGGCTCGCAGCGGCCCGGATCGACTGTAGCGAGGGGTGCTGGTTCTGCTGCACCCGCTGGGTCGACGTGAAGGCGCCCGAGGCCCTCGCGATCGCCCGTTCGCTGCGGGGCCAGCCCGCGCGGGTCGTAGCGCTCGTCGCCGCGAACGACGACTTCGGAGGCAAGTCCTTCGAACAGCGCAAACGCACCATGGCGCCCTGCCCGATGCTGGCCGACCTCCGGTGCTCGATCTATGCGGATCGGCCCGTCGCCTGCCGCTCGGCGGTGTCGCGTGACGTTGCGGCCTGCGAACGCTCCTACCTGCACACCGACGCCCCCATCCCCCGCCCGGTGGTCTACAACATCGTCGGCCGCACCCATGCGCTGGCCCTGACGGCGGCCCTCTTCCGAGCCGGGCTCGACCACCGCGCCTACGAGCTCACCGGCGCCCTTCGTCGGGCGTGCGAGGCGCCCGATGCGGAACACCGGTGGCTCGACGGCGAGGACATCTTCGCCGGCGTCGCCCGATCGCCGGGCGATCTGCTGGCGGACCCGCAGGCCCAAGCCTTCCTTGCGGAACTCGACCGGCAATGACCCGACGGGCGAGCAGGCATCGGCCAGGGATGTCGGCCAGCCGGCATCCCGCCGGCCTCAGATCGGGCGGCAGGGCCGAGGAATCCGGTTGGGCTCGCTGGGGTAGCGGCCCATCCGCGACAGAAGCGCGATCGCGGCCTCGTTGATCGCCTCGAGGAGGGCGCGCTCGTCGAGCCGGGTGAAGACCCCGCCGTCCAGAACCACCTTGCCGTCGACGATCACCGTATCGACCGACTTCGAGCCCGACGCGTAGAACAGGTTGCGGATCATGTTGGTCGTCGGGATCATCTCCGGCCGGGCCAGCGTATGGATGACGATGTCGGCGCGCTTGCCCGCCTCGATCGAGCCCACGACGGCGCCGAGCCCGGCGGCCTGCGCGCCGGCCCGGGTCGCCATCCTCAGCCCGTCCTCGGCGACGAGGAAGGTCCGGTCGTGGTGGGCGTCCCGCGCCGTCAGCACCGCGAGGTTGGCCTGGCGGAAGAGGTCGAAGTCGTTCGACCAGTTGGCCGAATCCGAGCCCAGCGCGATGTTGGCGCCCCGCCGCCAGAGTTCGGCGTGCCGGCCGTGGATCGAGCCGCCATGGCCCCACATCATCGAGGCGGCCGGCGCCCAGGCGAGGCTCGGTCCGAATTCGACGATGCGGTCGCACTCGGCATCGGTCAGGTGGTTCGCATGCCCGAAGGTGACGTTCGGCGCGAGGAAGCCGATCTCGGCGAGATGGACGAGGGGGTCCTTGCCGCCGAAGCGCTCGCGGTCGGCCGCGGTGTCGGCCGGACTGTAGGACTGGTGGAGGTTGAGGGTGACGTTCGCCGCGTCCGCCTTCTCCTTGGCGGCGAGCATCAGCGTCTCGCTGGCCGTGCCGAGGCCGAGGATCGCGACATGGCCGGTGACGAGCGCGTCGGGGTCGGCGTTGCGGCGGAGTTCCGCCCCCATCGCGCGCATCGCCTCCTCCCGCGTCCGTGGCGCCCGTTCGAGCACCGGGCGGGCCTTCGCGGCCGCGGCGCAGCCGGGGCAATCGGTCGGGTGCGCGTCGGCCATGCCCTGGGCCATGCCCTGCGGCTGGTCCCAGATGAAGGCGTCGGAGATCACCGCGCGGATGCCGACCTTCTCCGCCGCCCGCGCCGCCATCTCCGGCGTCAGGACGGTGCCCGCCTCGAGGAAGCAGGTCGTGCCGTTGCGGATCATCTCCATGCCGGCCAGCAGGCAGGCGAGGTACTCCTCCTCGTCGTTGACAGTGTTGAAGAAGACGCTCTCGAAGGTGTTGAAGGCGTCGGTCTCGACGAGCTGGTCCGGCAGAGCGCCGCGGAACACCTGGAACGAGGCGTGGAGGTGGCACTCGACGAGGCCGGGGTGGACCGGCGCGCCGTGCGCGTCGATCACCCGCGCCGCCCCGTAGCGCCCCGCGATCGCGGCATCGTCCCCCACCGCGACGATGCGGCCGCCGTCGATGGCGATGGCACCGTCCTCGATGATCGTCCCGGCATCGTCCATGGTGAGGACGTAGGCGTGGCGGACGAGGAGCGTTACCTCCTGCCGGGCGTCCGGAGTGGCGTTCATGGCGTCGTGTCCTCCCAGATGATTGCCGATTCCCAACCCCACGACAGGACGACCCGGCTGCCGGGTTCGAGCCCCGCCGCCTCCGCATCGCGAAGATCGGCCCAGACGGTTTGTCCGTCGGCGATCTCCATGCCGACGCGGATATTGGCGCCGAGATAGACGACCTCGCGCACCGTCCCGGCCATCGCCTCGGGCGGCGCACCGACCATT
>JAEZEN010000296.1 GCA_023433185.1 Pseudomonadota bacterium
AGCCGACGACGCTCGCCGCCGTGGCGGCGTTGACCGGGGTGGCATTGCCCGGGGCCGAAGTTGCGGACCGGGTGATCGCCAACGTCGCCTCGCTTGAGCGGGCCGGGCCGTCCGACATCGCCTACTGCGAGGGGCGGCGCTTCGCGGCACTCCTCCGCGCGACCAAGGCGGGCGCCTGCTTCGTGCGGAAGGGCGAGGCGGGCATCGTGCCGGAAGGAACCGTGCCGCTCGTCAGCGATCAGCCGCACCGGGCGTTCGTGACCCTCAGCCGGCACTTCTATCCCGGGGCCGTGCGCGGCACGCCGGTCGGTGAGGGGGCGCGTTCGGCCCAGGCCGCGATCGACCCGTCCGCGCGGCTCGAGGACGGCGTGAGCGTCGAGGCCTTCGCCGTGATCGGTGCCGGTGCCGAGATCGGCGGCGGTTCGGTCATCGGAGCCGGCTCGGTGATCGGTCCCGGGGTGCGGATCGGACGGAACACCGTGGTTTCCGCCGGGGCGACGCTCAGCCATGCCCTTCTCGGCGACCGGGTGGTGCTCCATCCCGGCGTTCGCATCGGCCAGGACGGCTTCGGATTCCTGCCGGGTGCCGCCGGACATCTCAAGATTCCGCAGATCGGCAGGGTCATCGTCCAGGATGACGTGGAGATCGGAGCCAACAGCACCGTCGACCGCGGAAGCAATCGGGACACGGTGATCGGCGAGGGCACCAAGATCGACAATCTGGTCCAGATTGGTCACAACGTGGTCATCGGGCGGCATTGCCTGATTGCGGGGAATGCAGGTATCTCGGGCAGTGTGACGATTGGCGATTTCGTGATGATCGGCGGCGGTGTAGGGATAAGGGACAACGTTACGATCGGTACGGGCGCGCGCATTGCCGGTGCTTCGGCCGTGGGCAACGATGTCCCGGCGGGAGAGGCCTGGGGCGGCTTCCCGGCGGTTCCCGTCGAGCAGTGGCAGCGCGAGCGGAAGGCGTATTTCCGCCTGGTGCGCTCCGTGACGCCGGCCGGCAAGGGCGAGGGGACTTCAGATGGCTGACGATGCAGGTTCGGTGGCTGCCACGCGGACGCTCGACATCCACGACATCTACAAGCTCCTTCCGCATCGGCCGCCGTTCCTGATGGTCGATCGGATCAAGGACATCGATGGCGACAACTTCGCCATCGGCATCAAGAACGTCACGGCGAACGAACCGCATTTCGCGGGTCATTTCCCCGAGATGCCGATCATGCCCGGGGTGCTGATCATCGAGGGCATGGCGCAGACGGCGGGGGCCATCTGCATCCTGTCGCGGGGCGAGGAGCGGCCGGGCGTCGTGTATTTCATGACCATCGACGAGGCCAAATTCCGCAAGCCGGTGACGCCCGGCGACACCGTGGAATACCACGTCCGGAAGGCCCGCAACCGTGGCAACATCTGGAAGTTCGCCGCCGAGGCAATGGTCGATGGCTCGAAGGTGGCGGAGGCGACGATCAGCGCGCTGATCGCCGACAAGTAGGGTCGCATGGTCGAAATCCACAGGTCGGCGATCGTCGAGGACGGCGCGCGTATCGGGTCGGGCGTCCGGGTCGGCCCCTATGCGATCATCGAGCGCGACGTGGTGCTCGAGGATGATGTCGTCGTGCATTCCCATGTGGTGGTCAGCGGGCACACGACGATCGGCACCGGGAGCCAGCTCTATCCGTTCGCGGCGGTCGGCGGCCCGCCCCAGGATACGAGCTACAGGGACGAGCCGACGACGGTCGTGGTCGGGCCGAACTGCATCATCCGGGAGCACGCGACGATCAACCGCGGGACGGCCCGCGGGCGGGGCGAAACGCGGATCGGTGCGAACTGCTTCCTGATGGTCGCCTCGCATGTCGCGCATGACTGCGTCGTCGCCGACCGCGTGGTGCTGGTGAACAATGCGACGCTCGGCGGCCACGTGCAGGTCGGCGAGCATGCCATCCTCGGGGGACTGGCCGCGATCCAGCAGCATTGCCGGGTCGGGGCGCATGCCTTCATCGGCGGCCTCTCCGGCGTCAACGCGGACGTCATTCCGTTCGCCTCGGCGATCGGCGAGCGCGCCGAACTCGGGGGGCTCAACGTCGTCGGCCTCAAGCGGCGGGGTTACGACCGCCCGACGATCCATGCCCTTCGGGCGGCGTACCAGGCGATCTTCAACGGCGGCGGGACGCGCGCCGAGCGTGTCGAGCGCGTCGCCGAGAAGTATCCCGACGTACCGCCGGTGATGATGATGATCGACTTCATCCGGGAGAGCGGCGACCGTCCTCTCTGCTCGCCGCGGGCTTGAGGCCGATGAACATCGCCGCGCCCGGTTCGTCGTCCGGCCGGGGTCCGCTCGCGATCATCGCCGGTGGCGGCCCCGTCCCCATCATCGTGGCGGCCGCCGCGGCCCGCGCCGGCCGGCCGGTCTTCATCGCCGGCATCGCGGGCGAGGCCGGTGAGGAGATCGCCGCCTATCCGCACGAGATGCTGAAATGGGGCCAGTTCGGCCGCCTGATGACGCTGCTCGAAGCCCATGGCACGCGCGACATCGTGATGGTCGGCACCGTCGGTTCGCGGCCAGAACTCCGCGACCTCAAGCTCGACCTCGGCGCGGTGAAGCTGATGGCGCGCGTCGCGGGGCTCCTCATGCGGGGCGACAACGATCTGCTCACCGGCCTGATCGGCCTGCTGAACGAGCGCGGCTACGAGGTCGTCGGGGCTCATGAGGTCGCACCGGAACTCGTCGCGGGGGAGGGCCATCTCGGCGCGCACCGGCCCGACAAGGACATGCTCCGCGACGCCAGGCGCGCCATGCGGGCGGCGCGCGCCATCGGCGCGATCGACGCGGGGCAGGCGGCGGTCGCGATGAACGGCCTCGTCGTCGCGCTGGAGGCCTATGAAGGCACGGACCGCATGATCGAGCGCGTCGCACAGCTCCGCGAGATCGGCCGGGTCCGGCTCAAGGGGAAGGTCGGCGTCCTCGCCAAGTGCGCCAAGCCGCAGCAGGACCTGCGCGTCGACATGCCGACCATCGGCATCCGGACCGTGCGCGGCGTCGTCGCCGCGGGCCTGGCGGGCATCGCCGTCGAGGCCGGCCGCGTGATGATCGTCGACCGCCCGGCCGTGATCGAGCTGGCCGACAGGGTGGGCGTGTTCGTCATCGGCCGCACCAGGGGGCAGGGGAGGGAGGACGCGTGAGCGCCGAGGCCGGCCGGCCCTTCACCGCCTTCCTCATCGCCGGGGAGGAGTCGGGCGACGCGCTCGGCGCGAACCTGATGGAGGCGCTGGTCGCGCGCATCCCCGGCGAGGTCCGGTTCCTCGGCGTCGGCGGCGCGCGGATGGAGCGCCTCGGCCTGACGTCGATGTTCCCGATGCGCGACATCAATCACGTCGGCGCCACCGCGATCGTCGCCAACCTGCCGCGGATCCTCAAGCGGATGCAGCAGGCCGCCCGCGCCGTCGCCCGCGCCGAGCCCGACGTGCTCGTGATCATCGATTGCCCGGGCTTCAATCTCGGCGTGGCCCGGCGCGTGCGGAAGAAGAACCCGCGCGTCCCGATCGTCGCCTACGTCTCTCCGACGGTGTGGGTGCTGTCTCTTATACCATCTCCGAGCCCACGAGA
>JAEZEN010000340.1 GCA_023433185.1 Pseudomonadota bacterium
GCGGCAAGCTCAGCCGCGATCATCTCGCCCGCTGGGCCGAGAACCATTTCCACTATGTCGGTCCGTTCGCCGACTATCTCGCCTACATCTACGCCAAGATGCCGGCCGAGTACGTCGAGGCGAAGGACTTCCTTCTCCAGAACATGTACGAGGAGGAGATCGGCGGTGACCGTCACACCGACCTGCTGATCCGCTTCGCCGAGGCCTGCGGCACCACCCGCGAGCGCGTCGAGAACCCGGACAACATGACCGCCACCACCCGCGGCCTGCAGAGCTGGTGCTATGCGGTGGCGATGCGCGAGGACCCGATCGTCGCCGTCGCCGGCCTCGTCGTCGGCCTCGAGTCTCAGGTGCCCTCGATCTACCGCCGCCAGACCCCGACGCTCCGCGAGAAGTACGGCTTCACCGACGAGGAGGTCGAGTTCTTCGACCTGCACATCGTGTCGGACGAGATCCATGGCGAGCGCGGCTACCAGATCGTCCTCGAGCACGCCCGGACGGTCGAACTCCAGCAGAAATGCCTCAAGATCTGCGAGATCGGTGCCCAGATGCGCCTGCTCTACACCACCGCGCTCTATCACGACTATGTCGCCCAGGACATTCCGCTGTCGGAGCTGATGGCCGTCGAAAAGAAGGTCCCGGCCGAGGAACGCGAGCTCCTGCAGGCCTGATCGGTGCCGATCGTTACCCTGCACAAGGGCGGCCAGGTCTTTCGCGACGAGGTTCCGGACAACACCAACCTCGTCGTGAAGGCCGGCATCCGCAAGTTTCCCTATCCCAACTTCAAGTACAAGTGCGGGATGGGGAAGTGCGCGACCTGCACCAGCCTGATCATCTCGGGTGGGGAGAACCTGCCCGAGCCCAACTGGAAGGAGAAGAAGATCCTCGGCGACCGCCTCGCCAGGGGCTTCCGCCTCGCCTGCCAGCTGTGGATCCACCACGACATCGAGCTGACCCAGGAGTTCGACGCCGAGGGCGCCGCCTCCGCGCCGACCGCAACCACCACCACCACGGGGTGACGCCATGTACGTTGTTCTGACCAACAAGCCCGGCGAGTTCCGCACCGAGATCACCAGCGGGCTGACGCCGGTCGAGTCCTACGACTACATCTTCTACGGCCGCAAGCGCGCCAACTTCACGATCGCCGAGCTCGCCGACGCGATCAAGATCCGCATCGTCGAGGACGACGAGCCGTTCAGCATCAACGACGTTCCGTCGAAGCTCTTCGAGAAGTTCGACACCCTCGACGACGCCCGGGCCGAGCTCAACACGCTCACCCACTACGGCACGATGGACATCAAGCTGAAGAAGGTGTGAGGCCCGGCGCCGCGCGCGCCGGCTGCAGGAAAGCCCGCCGATGATCACCATCACCTTCATCACCAACGGCAACAAGTCGGTCACGGCGGAGGAGAACAGCAATCTCCTCCGCGTGTCGCTGCGTCAGCAGGGCGGCATCCCGTTCAAGTGCGGCGGCGGCATCTGCGGGACGTGCCGGTGTCTGATCGAGAAGGGCATCGAGAACACCGACGCGGTCAAGAACAAGGAGCGCAAGCACCTCAAGGACGACGACCTCGCCGCCGGCTACCGCATGGCCTGCCAGACCTTCGTCACCGGCGACGTCGCGGTTTCCTGGGTGCCCGTCCAGAAGCCGGGCATGCGCCCGCCGGCGCCGCCCTCGCCGGCCGAGAGCGCCGTCGACCCCTCGGTCGAGCCGACCGACGAGCCCGCCGCCGAACCGGCGACCGCCCCCTCCACCTGAACCGCCGCGACCGACGCCCGTCGCGCCGGCCTTTCCGGAACGAGCATGAGCCAGACCCACCTGAACCACATCGCCGGCGAATGGCGCCCGGCCGCCGCCGGCGCCACCTTCGAGGACCGCAATCCGGCGAACGAGAGCGACCTGATCGGCCTCTTCCCCGATTCGGGCGCCGAGGACGTCGCCACCGCGGTCGAGGCGGTTTCCGGAGCCTGGCCGGAATGGGCCGCCGCCTCGCCGGAGGTCCGCGCCGACGTTCTGTTCAGGGCCGCCGACATCATGGCGCGCCGCGCCGACGAGATCGCCGCCGAACTCACCCGCGAGGAGGGCAAGACCCTCACCGAGGCGCGGATGGAGGCCCGCCGCATCGCCGCGAATTTCCGCCTCTATGCCGGCGAGGCGCTGCGTCTCAGCGGCGAGACCTATGCCAGCGAGGCAGCGCAGATCGTCTTCTCGCTGCGCCAGCCGGTCGGCGTCGTCGCGGTCATCACGCCCTGGAACTTCCCGCTGTCGATGGCGGCGCGGAAGATCGCTCCGGCCGTCGCCGCCGGCAACGGCGTCCTCTTCAAGCCCTCCGAGGTCACGCCGCTGATGGGCCAGCTCCTCGTCGAGGTGCTCCTCGAGGCCGGCCTGCCGCCGAAGCTGATCGCCCTTCTCCAGGGCCGCGGCGCCGCCGTCGGCCAGGCCCTCACCGGCCACCCCGGCAGCGACGCGGTGACCTTCACCGGCTCGTTCGCCGTCGGCCGCCAGATCGCCCGGGCGGTCTCGACCGATACGCGCGTCCAGCTCGAGATGGGCGGCAAGAACGCCACCGTGGTGCTCGCCGACGCCGATGTCGACAAGGCGGCGGCGATCATCCAGCGCGGCGCCTTCGGCCTCACCGGCCAGGCCTGCACCGGCACCAGCCGCGTGCTCGTCGCCAGCCCCCTCTACGCGGCGCTCACCGAGAAGCTCGCCGCCGCCGCCGCGAAGCTCAAGGTCGGGCCGGGCACCGAGGACGGCATCCAGATGGGGCCGGTCGCGACGCGCGCCCAGTATGACAAGATCCTCTCCTATGTCGGCATCGCCCGCGACGAGGGTGCCCGCATCGCGGTCGGCGGCGCGGCACTCCGCGAGGGCGGCGACGCCCGGCTCGCCGACGGCAACTTCGTCAGCCCGGCGGTGATCGCCGACGTGCCTGCCGGCAGCCGCCTGCTCCGCGAAGAGATCTTCGGCCCGGTCGTCGCGGTGCGAGCCTTCGACAGCCTCGACGAGGCCCTCGCCATCGCCGACGAGACCGAGTACGGCCTGGCCGTGTCGCTGGTCACCAGCCACCTGCCTTCGGTGATCCGCTTTGCCCGCGAGACCCGCCACGGCATCGTCAAGGTCAACAGCCCGACCACCGGCGTGTCGCTCAACGCGCCTTTCGGCGGCTTCAAGCATTCGAGCAACCAGGCCGCCAAGGAACAGGGCGGGGCGACGGTCATGGATTTCTATACCCGCATCAAGACCGTCTACCTGAACGGCTGACGCGCCGTGCTGCCGGACCTGTCCGCCATCCTGCCGTCCGGCATCGTCTCGGGGCACTTCGCCGGAATGGCAGCCATGGTCTTCGGCGCGGCGCTGACCCAAGGGATCGGCGGCATCGGCTTCGCCATGGTCTCGGCGCCGATCTCGGTTCTGCTCTTCCCCGAGCTCGTCCCCGGGCCGCTCCTGGTGCTCGGCACGGCGCTGGCGCTGCTCGCCGCGGCGCGCGACTTCCGCGACATCAACTGGCGCTCGCTCGGCGTCATCATGGGGGGCCGCATCGTCGGCACCGTCATCGGTGCGGCGATCCTCACCGCGCTGTCGCCGACGCTCTTCGGCGTCGTGCTCGCGACCCTCATCCTGCTCGGCGTGATCCTCAGCGTGTCAGGCTGGCGGGTCGAGGCGACCCGGCCGGCGCTCGTCATCGCCGGCGCCTGGTCGGGCATCATGGGGACGATCACCTCGTCCGGCGCCGCGCCCTACGCCATCGTTATGCAGCGCGTGCCGCCGGCCGAGGTGCGGGGGACGATGGGCGGCGTGTTCTTCCTCGGCGGCTTCCTCTCGCTGGTGACGCTCGCCATCTTCGGCCAGTTCAACCGCGAGCAGTTCTGGCTCGGCTTCGTCCTCTTCCCGTTCATGATCGCCGGCTTCGCCATCTCGACCCCGCTCCAGCGCTTCTTCTCGCGCGAGCTGATGCGCTACTTCCTGCTCGGGCTCGCCGCCGCCGGCTCGATCGGCATCCTGCTCCGGGCCGCGCTGATCGGCTGATCTCCTGCGAAGGGACCTCGCCATGCTCCACATCACCGACGACATGGTCGAGGCGGCGCTCACGGCCGCCGATGTCGAGGAGGCGCTGACCGACGCATTCCGGAGCTTTGCCGCCGGCAACGGCGGCATGCAGGAGAGGGGCCGCACCTATGGCGGCGGCGTGCGGCTGTCGACCATGGGCGCGGTGCTGCCGGACCAGGAGATCGCCGGCGCCAAGGTCTACACCACCATCGACGGCGCCTTCACCTTCGCCATCGTCCTGTTCTCGACCGCGAGCGGCGCGCTGCTCGCGCCGCTCGACGCCAACGCCATAACCGGCCGCAGGACCGCGGCCTGCTCGGTGCTCGCCGCCCGCCGCCTCGCCCGGGCCGATTCAGCGACCCTCGCGGTCTTCGGCGTCGGCGTCCAGGGGCGCGCGCACGCCGCCCAGTTCGCCCGTGCCTTCCCGATCCGCGACATCCTGCTCGTCTCGCAGCGCAACGACCCGGCGGTCGCCGAGGCGGTCGCCGCCGAAGCCGGCGTCGCCACGCGCCTTGCGACGACGGCCGAGGCGCTCGCCGCCGCCGACATCGTCGTCACGGCGTCGCGCGCGAAGACGCCGCTCTTCGCCGGCGACGCGATCCGCGCCGGCACCTTCATCGCCGCCGTGGGATCGAGCCTGCCGACGTCGCGCGAACTGGACGACGCCGCGCTCGCCCGGGCGCACCGTATTGCGGTGGAGTGGCGGACGCAGAGCCTCCGGGAGGCGGGCGAGTTGGTCCTCGCCGCCCCCGGCACGGTCGACGCGGACCGGATCGTCGAACTTGGCGAGCTGGTCGCCGGCACCGCTCCGGGGCGCACCGCGGACGACGAGATCACGCTCTACAAGTCGGTCGGCGTCGGGCTCGAGGACGTGGCGATCGCCGGGCTGGCCTATCGGCGGATTACGGCAGAATAGTTGGCAGACACTCCGGGTCCGGCACATGTCCCGTCATTCCGGCGAAATCCGGAATCCACCGCCAGCGGTGACGCCGGCCGTCTTGCGGGTCCTTTACGCCAGGGATGGACCCCGGCTTTCGCCGGGGTGACGGAGACGCGGGTGTCGCGGAATCGGGTCGCTGACGCCGCCCGCCCCCTTTACCCCTCCTGCGGCATCTGGGCGGCGTTGTAGACGTGGCGGGCGGCGAGCAGCGCCGCGAGCTCCCCGTCGCCCTCGATGACGGCCCGGAGGATCGCCGCGTGCTCCTGCCAGTTCTGGCGGGCGCGCGGCACGCCGTGCGGGGCGAACAGCATCGCCGTGCGGTCGCGGAGCGAGCCGATGATGTCCTGGAGCACCGTGTTGCCGGCGACCTTGCCGAGCGCCTCGTGGAAGCGGAAGTTCAGGCGGACGACCGCCGCCGGGTTCTCCTCGGCCATCAGGCGTGCGCCCTCGTCGAGGATCGCCTGCAGTTCGGCGATCTGCTCGGGGTCGTGCCGTCGTGCCGCGAGCTTGGCGTTGAGGGATTCGAGCGTGGCGCGGACCTCGACCAGTTCGCGCTTCTGCTCCTCGGTGTAGGTCGTCACCGTGGCGCCGCGCCGCGGCTCGATGGTGACGATGCCCTCCGCCGCGAGTTCGCGGAGTGCCTCCCGCACCGGCATCCGCGAGACGCCGAGTTCCTCCGACAGCCGTCCCTCGACCAGACGCTCGCCGAGCGCGATCTCGCCGTTGAGGATGCGTTCGCGGAGCGCCGCGGTCACCAGCTTGGTGAGCGGTTCGTGGGACGCGCCGAGAGGAGTGTTCATTGCCGACCACCACCGTTGCAGTCCGGCCGCAAAGCGCGGCCGCCATGACTGGAATACCGAATACAGAATCCAATCGCAATCAGCCGCAGTGACGCGGTGGTGGCGCGGACTCAACAGGCGGCGCCTTGTGTCGGAGACACGCTGGCCCCCCTCGACGGCTCGTCGGCGCGGCCCGGCCACTCGCCGCTCCAACAGAGAATATGCGCCCAACCCCGCTCCGCGTGAAGTCGGCGGGGAAAGGCCGACGAACACAGAGTGCGGACGTTTCAGGGGCTTTCCTGTGCCACGACGGGAAAGCGGAGGCGCGCAAAGGTGGCGATTCCTTCGATGGCGCTGGCCTCTGCACCTTTAAGTATGCTATCCACAATTATACACTCTACACTCGCGTTGGGGCGAGCTGCCGGGATACGATATGAACTACTGCCTCATCCTTGGACCTCCGCTCGGCGCCTTGGCGTTGCTCGGCATCTTCGCTGGGACAAACTTCGTGGCACAGGCCCACGCGGCTGCAAGAGCGAGGGAAGGAGAAAAGGCGGTAGCTGGACCGGCAGATGGAGCAGGAATAAGCTATCATAAACAGGCGCATCTATAGAAATTTTGAACTTTACATAAAAACTACATTGGCGCTCTCGGCCGCGTTCGGATATGCGCGAGCCTCACTTTACATAGATGATCCGATATTGGGCCAACAATTCATGCTAGTAATTGGTGCAATAGCACTTCTCGTTATGATAATATTCTGCCTGTTTGTGATATCCCATCAGGCCTCCAAAATTCGTCGATGGCCGAGTGTCGAGTGGAACACCGCAATCTACTGGCAGGAACTTTGGGCCTGCTTGGCCATGTGGGTGTTCTCGTCCGGAATTTGGGTTGCCGCGAACACCTGGGTCTAAGCGCAACCGAGGGCCCGTTCGGCCCCCTTGATCCGCACCGACGAGAAGAAGCGCACGACGGTCCCGGGAGTCTATGCCGCCGGCACCTCGCCCCGCGCCGCACAACGCGAGCTGGGCCGCCGCCGATGGCGTGACCGCCGGCGCCTTCCTGCACCAGTCGCTGGTCCTCGGGTAGGCCCCGCCCCGGCCACCCGTCACGCCGGCGGTGCGCATCCCGCCCCCTCAGCGATTGTGCTGGAACAGGAAGCTGTCGGTGTAGATGTGGTTGATGCTCGCGCCGCGTTCGATGAACCGCGCCTTGGCGGCGGCGACCATGGTCGGCGAGCCGCACAGGTAGATCGCATAGTCCGACAGGTCCTCGATGTCGGCGACCACGGCGTCCTGCACGTAGCCCCGCCGCCCCTCCCACACGCCATTGGCGCGCGACAGCACCGGGCGGTAGTCGAAATCCGGCAGGCGGGAGCCCCAGGTGGCGATCTCGTCGTGGAGGTAGAGCGCCGCGGCCTCGCGACCGCCCCAGTAGAGCAGCGCCGGCGGGCACTCGTCCGGCTCCGCCATCAGCGATTCGAGGATGCTCTTGATCGGCGCCAGCCCGGTTCCGGTCGCGACCATCAGCAGCGGGCGGAGGTCGTCCCGGCGGAGGAAGAAGGCGCCGTGGGGAATCTCGACGTCGAGCGTCTCGCCCTCGGCCAACGTCGCCAGCCGGCCCTCGGTGAAGGCTCCGCCGGGGATGCGGCGGATGTGGAGGTCGAAGCGGTTGCCGCGCGGTGCCGAGGCCATCGAGAAGCTGCGTGGCCGCCCGTCTTCCATCAGGATCGCGACGTGCTGGCCGGGCAGGTAGGCGAAATCTTCCGCTTCCGGCAGCTCCAGCGTCAGATGGGTCACGTCGGGGGAGAATCGGCGGACTGCGCGGACCACGGCCCTGCATCGGGAAGGGGGCGCGGCGAGTGGCGGCCGGACCTCCGCCTCGATCAGCAGATCCGAGAGCGGCCGGGCCTGGCAGGCGAGCGCGAAGCCCGCCTCCGCCTCCTCCGGCATCAGGCCCATTGGCTCCTCGCGGTATTCGACCGCGCCGTCGAGGAGCCGCACCCGGCAGGTACCGCAGGTGCCGGACTTGCAGTCATGGGCGAGGTTGAGGTTGGCCTCGAGCGCCGCCGCGAGCACCGACAGCCCGGGGCCGACCGTGAAGGTCTCGCCCGAGCCGGCAACGGTAACGCGGCAGCTCACGGCACCGCCCCGCTACTTCTTGATGTCGGCCGCGACGGTGACGTCGAGGC
>JAEZEN010000356.1 GCA_023433185.1 Pseudomonadota bacterium
GTCCTCCGCGGTGCGCTGGAGGCGGAGGTAGACGAACGGCGCGGTGACGTCGGCGATCGCGGGATACTCGTCGGAGTCGGCGTAGACCACTGCGACCCCGTGCTTTCGCGCAAGGTCGACGAAATCCGGCACGAGGAACGACGTGCTCCGTACCTCGACCACATGGCGCAGCTCGCGTCCCGCCTTCTCGCGCGGCAGGAGGTCGAGGAAGGCGGCGAAATCGGCATCGAACTTCTTGTGCGGGGCGAACTGCCAGAGCACCGGGCCGAGCTTGTCGCCGAGCGCGAGGATGCCGCTCGCGTAGAACCAGTCGATCGCCTCGCCGGCCTCGGCGAGAACCTTCTTGTTGACCACCGCGCGGTGGCCCTTCACCGAGAAGACGAAGTCCTCGGGCGTCTCGTCGCGCCACTTGGCGAAGGAGGCCTCGGACTGCGTGCGGTAGAAGGTGCCGTTGATCTCGATCGTGGTCAGGCGCTCGCCGGCATAGCGCAACTCGTCCGCCGCCTTGAGGCCCCTGGGGTAGAACGTCCCCTTCCAGGGTTCGTAGTTCCACCCGCCGATGCCGACCCGGATCATGTGCCACCCTTCATTCCGACCGAAGGCGCGATCATAGCGGCGCCGCCGGCTTCCGGCATCCTGCGTAGAAGGGCCGGATGACAGCGCCTGTCAGGATCGCCGGCCCGCGTCCGGCACGCCGGCCGCAGAGCGCGGAAAGGGGATGTCGGCGAGTTCCGCCGCGCTCATCGCGCGAAGCGCCGGATGCCAGAGCGGGTCGCAGCCGATGCGGGCCCGGTCATAGAGGTCGCGAAGGGCGATCCGGCGCCGGCGGCGCATCCAGATTTGCTGAAACATGGTCTCCTCCATGGGTGGCGTCGTCCCGGAGGTTTTCGGCTTGATCCAGCGCTTTCACAATGGAGATTGCCACGACGATGTTATAGATTATCTTCATGAAGAATCATCATGTCGGGCTCAACGGGCTGCGCGCGGTCGAGGCCGCGGGCCGGCTCGGAAGCCTGGCTGCGGCGGCCACGGAGCTTGGCGTCAGCGTCGGCGCGGTCAGCCAGCAGGTCATCAAGTGCGAGGCACAACTCGGCCGCCCGGTGTTCGAGCGGCGCGGCCGCGGCCTCGCGCCCAGCGCCTTCGGCGACACGCTGCTGCCGCAGCTTGCCGCCGCCTTCCAGGCGCTCGATGCCGCGATCTCGTCGGCGCGGCGGCATCCCGACAGCGTGCTCACCATCTCGGTCGCGCCGGTGTTTGCGGCGAAGTGGCTCGTGCCGCGGCTCAGCGGCTGGTCGCGTATCCACCCGGACGTGACCGTGCGGCTCGACGCCTCGGTGGCGATGGTCGATCCCGACGCCTCCGACATCGACCTCGCGATCCGTGTCGGCGACGGCAACTGGCGCGGCGTGCGGACGGAATTCCTGCTGTCGCAGGAGATCTTTCCGGTCTGCGCGCCGCAACTCGCGACGCGCCTCGCCGATCCGCGCGACCTCTATCGCGTGCCGATCGTGCGCGACGCGAACTCGACGCTGACCTGGGACATGTGGCTCGCCCCGCTGGGGCTCGATGCGGCAGCCCTGCCGGAGGGGCACAGCTTCACCGACGCCGCCCTCGCCCTCGACGCCGCGATCGCCGGACAGGGCGCACTGCTCGCCTGGCAGACGCTCGCCGCCGACGCACTCCGGGCCGGCACGCTCGTCGCCCCCTTCCCCGGCCGGGCGGCGACCGGCCTCGGCTACTGGCTCGTCACCTCAGCGACCCGCCGCGAACCCGCCCGCGTGCGCGACTTCAAGGCCTGGCTCCGCGACGAGATGCGCGAGACCGAGGCGATGTTTGGGGAACGATAGCGCCAAGCCTCTTGCGAACAAACAACGAACATCGTAAACTCGACAGGGTGCCCCTTACGGCTATTGTTCTTGAATGTCTGTCGACCGATTCGTTCCCCCAGATATCGTGTCTCGTTTCGAGGTGCACGAATGGCGCAATGGATTAGCGGTCCTTTCCGCCGCTTGTACGGAAGAATGGAACGATATTCTTGAGGTGCTTCGCGGATTCCAGTTGCTTCACACTGAACTAGCGACACCTGGCGGACGCAAATCCTTGATTGCCGATAGAATCGACGGCGCCTTTAAGAGGCTAGGCTGGAAAGAAAAGCGCTTCGATACTCGCATCGTAGTGGACCAAGTCGAACGTGTATCGCCCACTCATGAAGTCGATGTTTTCAAGAACCGAGTCGCCCTCGAAGTAGAATGGAACAACAAGGACCCATTCTACGATAGGGATCTGAATAATTTTCGCCTTCTGTTCGATCTTCGCGTGATTGATGTGGGCGTAATTATAACGCGCTGCACAGAGCTTGGATCTCTTTTCGTTGAGCTTGGCCGGGAAAGGCAAGTATATGGCGCCTCGACCACGCATATGGCGAAATTGTTGCCGCGGCTAGAGGGTGGCGGCGGTGGCGGCTGTCCCGTCGTGGTCTTTGGTATTCGAAAGAGTGCATATGTCGATGATCGAGGGTCTTCTCCCACGGAAGTTCAAGGGACGTGACAGTGTCCAATTCAACACTTGAGCCCGCACTAAGTTTGGCGTCCGCTGCACGCGGGCAGAAGTTCGCCACCATCCTGGCCGATCCGCCGTGGCGATTCACGAACCGCACCGGCAAGATCGCGCCCGAGCATCGGCGGCTGGCGCGCTACGAGACCATGACTCTGGAGGACATCTGCGCGCTGCCGGTCGAAGGGGTAGCCGCGAAGACCGCCCACCTGTACCTCTGGACGCCGAACGCCCTCCTCCCCGACGCCCTGCAGGTGATGGCGGCTTGGGGGTTCCAGTACAAGGGCAACCTCGTCTGGCACAAGGTGCGGAAGGACGGGGGTTCGGACGGACGCGGCGTCGGCTTCTATTTCCGCAACGTCACCGAGATGTGCCTGTTCGGCGTCCGCGGCCCGAACGCCCGGACGCTGGCACCGGCGCGAAGCCAAGTGAACGTCATCGAGTCCCGCAAGCGCGAGCATAGCCGCAAGCCCGACGAGCAGTACGAGATCATCGAGAAATGCTCGCCTGGACCCTACCTCGAACTGTTCGCCCGGGGCGAGCGTCCGGGATGGACAGTGTGGGGCAATCAGGCGGACAAGGACTATGCCCCGACCTGGGACACCTACGCCTACAATTCGGCCATCCCCGCCGAATAGGCCGCGCGGTCAGCGCCGGCCGACGCGGTAGGCGATGTCGGCGATGTCGCGCGGGCTGAGGTTCCGCAGCTCGGGGTGCGACAGGGGGTCGGACTCGAGGCGGGCGCGGGCGAAGAGCTCGCGGCCGGCGCGTTCGCGGCGGTAGCGGTCGAGCAGGTTGAACATGACGGTCTCCTTCTTGGACTGTCCCTAATCTTGGCATCCATGCTGCATCGCACAACGGACATGTCGGCAGGGCTGCCATGGCGAGGGCGCATGGCCCCGCGACGTTGAGACGGCGGCGGCCGGGGATGAGCCGCGGCGTCCCGGGGGGAGCAGAGGTGCCCGTTGGCAGCGCCGGAGCAGGGAGCGCCCGGAAATGCCGGAGCGGACCGGGGCGCCCGGGGAGCATCGGGCGCCCGAGGCGTGCGGGAGCGCGTCGGGGAACGGCGGGGGTTCCTGCGGGAGAGCCGCTTGCGCCGCCCCACCCGCATCGCCATACACCCTTCGCTAACCGGACTTTCGCTAACTGGACGGGGCGGGACCCGCCCGGTTCACGACGGGTGCGACTTCGATCATGCGGCTTGCGGTACTTTCGGACATCCACGGCAACCTGCCGGCGCTCGAGGCGGTGCTCGACGACATCGGGCGGCGGAGCGTCGACCAGATCGTCAATCTCGGCGACTGCGCCTCGGGGCCGCTGTGGCCGCGCGAGACGCTCGCCGGGCTGATCGCGCTGCAATGGCCGACGGTGCGCGGCAACCACGACCGCATCCTCGGCCGCGACCGGCCCGACAGCATGGGGCCGTCGGACCGCTTCGCCCATGGCGAAACGGAGTCGGCGCAGCGCACCTGGCTGACGCTGCTGCCCCCGGCGCTGGTCGTCGGCGAGGGCGTGCTCGCCTTCCATGCCCGGCCCGGCGACGACGACGCCTACCTGCTCGAGGACATCGCGGACGGCGGGCTCGTCCCGGCCGCGACGGAGACGGTGGCCGCGCGTCTCAGCGGGATCGAGGCCAACGTGATCCTCACCGGCCACAGCCACCGCGCCTCGGTCGCCTGGCTTCCCGACCGCCGCGCCATCATCAATCCCGGCAGCGTCGGCCTGCCCGCCTATGCCGACGACGCCGAACCCGCCCACGTCTCGGAATCCGGATCGCCGCTCGCCCGCTATGCGATCGTCACCGTCGCCGGCGGCCGGCTCGCCGGGGTCGATCTCGTCGCCGTCGTCTACGACCACGAGGCCGCGGCACGCCGCGCGCTGGAAAACGGCCGGCCCGACTGGGCGCACGCCCTCCACAGCGGCCGCATGGAGCCGGACGCCGGCACCCTCGCCGACGTCGCATAGGCCCCCTGCCCCGCCCGCCTCAGGCGGGCTGGATCAGGTCGAAGCGGTTGCCGTAGAGGTCCTCGAAGACGGCGACGGTGCCATAGGCCTCGTGCCGCGGCGCCTCGCGGAAACGGACGCCGCGCGCCGCCATCGCGGCGTGATCCGCCGCGAAGTCGTCGGTGACGAGGAAGAAGCCGACGCGTCCCCCGGTCTGGCTGCCGATCCGGGCCTCCTGTTGGGGCGTGTCGGCCCGGGCGAGGAGAAACGCGGCGCCGCCGCCCCGCGGGCCGACGCGCACCCAGCTGCGTCCGGGCGATTGCGGCGTGTCCTCTAGGAGCTCGAAGCCGAGCACGTCCCGGTACCAGCCGATCGCCGCGTCGTAGTCGCGGACGAGGAGCGTGACGAGGGCAAGGGTCTGCATGGCCGGCGCCTCCGATCTGGACCGGCCGGAAGAACATGCCATAGTGCCGCGATGCGCAAGGTCCTGCTCACCGCGACGCTCCTCGCCGCCGTGCCTGCCGCGGCCTCGGCCGAGACGTTCTATGGCCGCTACATCTTCGGCCCCGACGGCATCCCGCCCTGCTACGCGCGGACCTACACAGCCGAACACCTCGCAGCCCACCCGCAGCAGAAGGTCACGCAGTTCTTCGTCGTCCGGAGCGACATGGACGATGGCGGGCCGCCGGGCTTCGACGTCGCCTTCGGCTTTCGCCTCAAGGGCTCGCCGGACTACTTCGCCGCCGAGGCCGGCTGCGCCCCCCGCGGCGACGGCGCGGCCTGCACCGTGGAGGGCGACGGCGGCGGCTTCCGCCTGACGCCGCGGCCGGACGGGCTGCTCGTCAGCGTCGACGGGCGGCTCGAGGTCGAGGGGATGGAAAGCTTCAGCCCCAACCTCCATGACAGCGACGACCGCGCGTTCCGCCTCTATGTCAGCCCGCCCGAGGCCTGCCTGTTCGACATCTTCGGCGGCGATACCCCGGGCGAAGGGGGCAGCCGGCCCGAGGGCCTGACGCCGTCGATCCCGCGGCCCGGCTGAGCGGCGGCGGGACCATGGCGACGGCGGGGCTTACGCGCGGACAGATCCTCGGGCTCGTGGCGATGAGCGTGGCGGTGCTCGTCGTCGCCAACGACTTCACCGCGCTGTCGGTCGCGATCCCGGCGATCGAGCAGGCCTTCGGGGTCGGCCTCGACACCGCGCAATGGGTGATCAACGGCTACGCTATGGTGTTCGGCGTGCTGATCGTCACCGGCGGGCGCCTCGCCGACATGTTCGGGCGCCGCCGCATGTTCATGGCCGGGGCGGCGATCTTCGCCTTCTTCTCGGTGATCGGCGGGCTGGCGCCCGACGTCTGGGTTCTGCTCGCCGCACGCTTCCTGATGGGCATCGGCGGCGCGCTGATGTGGCCGGCGATCCTCGGCATGACCTTCGCGATCCTGCCGCCGGAACGCGCCGGCCTCGCCGGCGGCATCATCCTCGGCGCCGCCGGCTTCGGCAACGCCGTCGGGCCGCTGCTCGGCGGCGCGCTCACCGACAGCGTCGGCTGGCGCTGGATCTTCTTCCTCAACCTGCCGGTGGCGGCGGCGGCGATGCTGATCACGTTCCGGGTGGTCGGTCCCGACGCGCCCTCCGGCGAGCGTCAGCGGATCGACTATCCCGGCATCGCCGCGCTCTCCGTCGGCATCCTGTCGCTGCTGGTCGCCCTCGACGAGGGCGCGAGCCGCGGCTGGACCGACCCGCTCATCCTCGGCCTCTTCGCCCTCGGCGCCGTCGGGCTGATCGCCTTCGGCCTCATCGAGCGCGGCGCCGGCGAGACGGCGCTGGTGCCGCGCGACGTGCTCGCCAACCGCCAGTTTGCGGCCGCCTGCGCGGCGACGCTGACGATGTCGGCGATCTTCTTCTCGGCGCTGGTCTTCCTGCCGCAGTTCATGGCCAAGCAGCTCGGCTTCAGCGCCATCGGCGCCGGCGCCGGGCTCCTGCCGATGATGGGCGTCTTCGCCCTCACCTCCTTCATCGCCGGCCCCCTCTACAACCGGCTCGGCCCGAAGGCGATCGTCGGCGCCGGGGCGATCTTCCTCGCCACCGGCATCTTCATGCTGTCGATGGTCGACGCCGGGACCGTCTACCGCGACCTCGTGCCGGGCATGGTCGTCCTCGGCATCGGCGTCGGCCTGTTCTACTCGTCGGTGACGACCGCCGGCATCACGGCGATCGACAAATCGCGCTCGAGCCTCGCCGGGGCGATCATCTACATGGCGCAGATCGCCGGCGGCTCGATCGGCCTCGGCCTCAACACGGCGCTCGTGGTCACCGGCGCGTCGCTCCACGAGGGCATCGCCACCGCCTTCCGCGTCAACACCGGGCTGGCGGTCGCCGGGTTCCTGATCGTCGTCTTCTTCATCGGCGGCAAGGTCGACCGCGCGCGCCTCGCCGGCCTGATCCACCATCGCCGGCCGCATCCGTGAAGGAGCCATTCATGCGACGTGCGCTCAGCGCCCCCCTCCTCGCCCTGGCACTCGTCTCGAACGGCGCCCGTGCCGACACGGAAGAGGACATCCGGGCGCGGCTCCACCAGTGGACCGAGGACTTCAACGCCGGACGCATCGAGCCGGTCTGCGACCTGTTCTCGAAGGAGCTGATCTCGACCGTCAGGGGCCAGGGCGACAAGGACTACGAGACCCGTTGCGACATCCTCACCCGCTCGCTCGCCGACCCGGCGCGCTCGTTCCACTATGAGGTGGACATCCACGAGGTCATCGTCTCCGGCGACCTGGCCGTGGTGCGATTGACCTGGACGCTCTTCGTCACGCCCATGAACGTCACCGCCGTCGAGCCCGGGATGGACGTCTTCCGCAAGGAGGCCGACGGCCAGTGGCGCATCATCCGCTACCTGTCCTATGAGGAGGAGCGGTAGCGTCCCTCGCGTTTGCTCCGCCGCGCCACGCCCGCTATACCCGGCGCAAATCGGCAACCGCGGGGCTTGAAGCATGACCGACATGGGGCTCGTCGTCGTCGGCGCCGCCGGCAAGATGGGGCGGACCCTCGTCCGGGTCGTCTCCGCGACCCCTGGCGTGACGCTGGTCGGCGCCATCGACCGGCCGGGCACGCCCGAGATCGGCCAGGATTCCGGGCTCCTCGCCGGCCTCGCGCCGAACGGCATCGCGCTCACCGACGAACCGGTCGCGGTCTTCGCCCGGGCCGACGGGGTGCTGGACTTCACCGTTCCCGCCGCCACCGTCGCCTTCGCCGAACTGACGGCACAGGCCCGCATCGTCCACGTCATCGGCACCACCGGCCTGTCCGCCGACGACGACAGGAAGATCGCGGCCGCGGCGCGCCATGCGGCGGTCGTCAAGTCCGGCAACATGAGCCTCGGGGTCAACCTCCTCGCCGCGATGGTCCGCGAGGCGGCGAAGGCGCTCGACCCGGACTTCGACATAGAGATCGTCGAGATGCATCACCGCCACAAGGTCGACGCGCCCTCGGGCACCGCGCTGATGCTCGGCCGCGCCGCCGCCGAGGGTCGCGGCATCGACCTCGACGCCCATTCCGTCCGCGTCCGCGACGGCCATACCGGCCCGCGCAACCGCGGCGACATCGGCTTCGCCACGCTGCGCGGCGGCTCGGTGGTCGGCGAGCACACCGTCATCTTCGCGAGCGAGGGCGAGGTCATCGAGTTCACCCACAAGGCCACCGACCGCGTGCTCTTCGCCCGCGGCGCGGTCAAGGCGGCGCTGTGGGGCCGCGACAGGAAGCCGGGCCTCTATTCGATGGCCGACGTGCTGGGACTGGGGTGATGCGGGCCGTGTCCCTTCCGCCTCCGTCTGGCGCCCCCTCTCCGTCACCCCGGCGAAAGCCGGGGTCCATCCCCGACACTGCCACCTGCACCCTTTCAGCCCGGGCTGAACCCACCGTGATGGATTCCGGCTTTCGCCGAAATGACGGGTACGTGGTGTTCGCCTCGCCGTCCCCGGAACACATAACCAGGAATAGCGCATGGACCGCATGATGGTGCTCGTCCGCCACGGACAGAGCGAATGGAACCTGAAGAACCTGTTCACCGGCTGGCGTGACGTCGGCCTCACCGACCAGGGTGTCGCCGAGGCGCGTGCCGGCGGCCAGCGCATCAAGGCGCGCGGCCTCACGTTCGGCCGCGCCTTCACCTCGGCCCTCACCCGCGCCCAGCGCACCTGCGACCTGATCCTCGAGGAGACCGGCCAGACCGGCATCGAGATCGTCCGCGACCAGGCGCTCAACGAGCGCGACTACGGCGACCTCTCGGGGCTGAACAAGG
>JAEZEN010000384.1 GCA_023433185.1 Pseudomonadota bacterium
GTCTACTTCCCGATCGCCCACATGGTGTGGGACGCCAACGGCCTCATCTTCAACTGGGGCGCCCTCGACTTCGCCGGCGGCACCGTCGTCCACATCAATGCCGGCATCGCGGGCCTCGTCGGCTGCATGATGATCGGCAAGCGCGTCGGCCTCGGCAAGGACATGATGGCCCCGAACTCCATGGTGCTCGCCATGGTCGGCGCCGCCATGCTCTGGGTCGGCTGGTTCGGCTTCAACGCCGGCTCCAACCTCGAGGCCAACGGCGACACCACGCTTGCGGTGATCAACACCTTCGCGGCGACCGCGGCGGCGATCGTTGCCTGGGCAATCATCGAGAGCTTCACCCGCGGCAAGGCCTCGATGCTCGGCGCCATCTCCGGCCTGGTGGCCGGCCTCGTCGCCGTCACCCCGGCGGCGGGCCTGGTCGGCCCGATGGGGGCGATCATCCTCGGTATCGTCGCCTCGATCCTCTGCTACTTCTTCGTGGCGGTGGTGAAGCCGGCGGTGGGCTATGACGACAGCCTCGACGTGTTCGGCATCCACGGCATCGGCGGCATCGTCGGCGCCATCGGCACCGGCATCCTCGTCGCCGAGTCGCTGGGCGGCATCGGCTACGCGGAAGGCGTGACCATGGGTGCGCAGGTGTGGACCCAGATCCTCGCCGTCATCGTCACCATCGCCTGGTGCGGCATCATCAGCGTCATCCTCTACAAGATCGTCGACCTCATCATCGGCCTCCGGGTGTCGCCGGAAGTCGAGCGCGAGGGCCTCGATCTCGCCGCTCACGGCGAAGCCGCCTACCACCAGTAGACGCCTACTCGGCGGCCCTGCCGCCACGCCGAAGACCGGAGCCCGGCCTCACCGCCGGGCTCCTTTCGTTTCGGGCCGCACGCGCCGCTGCGACCGATGGTTAATCGCCGCTTTACCAACGCCGCGATAGGGTTCGGGCAAGGCAACGGCGGGGACCGCGGGGCAACGGGAAGGACGGCTTTCGAACGGCCGTCCCTTTCCGCCTTGTGCCGGCCCATCCGCGCGGGCCGTGGCGATACAGCCCGGAAGGGACAACGTGGCATCTCGCAACAGGGAAGCGTCAATGCGATCGACGAGGGCGATGCCGCTCGTGGCACCCGGCGGCGACAGCGCCGTGCGACGGCTGCTCCGGCGAAACCTCGGCGCGCTGTCGGGCCTCGGGCTGCTCGCCCTGTCGGCCGCGATCGCCGCGAGCCTTGCCACCTGGACGGTCGACGACCCGAGCCTGAGCCACGCCACCGACCACGAGCCGCGCAATGCGCTCGGCCTGCCGGGCGCGATGGTCGCCGACATCATCATGCAGTTTTTCGGCCTGGCCGCGATCGCCCTGCTCCTGCCCCCCGTCGTCTGGGCCTGGCGCCTCGTCTTCGGCCGCGCCTCGTCCTTCGGCTGGTTCACCTTCGCGGCCTGGATCGGCGCCACCTTCCTCGCTGCCCTTGCTCTCGCCTCGCTGCCGGTGATGGGGACGTGGCCGCTGCCGACCGGGTTCGGCGGCGTCGCCGGCGATCTCCTCCTCCGCATACCCGCCTTCTTCCTCGGCGACGCCCCGGCGGGAGCGGCGGCCGCCGTGATATCCGGCGTCGCCGCGCTCCTTGCCGTCTTCCTCGTGATCCGGGCCAGCGGCTTCGGCGGCCGCCGCGCCCGCGCCCGCGCAGCCGCAGACGCCGACGATCTGGAGGATCCCTATGTGTACAGCGCCGGTCGGGACCTTTCGGCCCGGCGCGGCGCGATCGTGGACGGCGACTTCCCCGACGAGGATGGCGAGGGCGACGGCGATCCTGGCACGGACGACGAGGAGGATGACCGGCCCGGCCGCGCCGCGCTCCTCCATGGCGCGGTCACCCATGGTCTCCTGAGCGCGATCGCCAGGCTCCGCCGCGGCCTTGGTGGCGGCAGCCGGGGGCAACGGGACGCCACGCGCATCGCCGGCGGGCCGCCGGACGAGGACTGGATCTACGACGAGGCGCCACGGCGCCAGCGCGTGGAACCCCGGCTCTACGGGGACGTGCCGCCCTTCGAGGACGACGGCGCACCCTACCCCTACGCCGAGGAGCCGGAGGACGAGGGCGATCTTCAGGCCTGGTACGAGGACCAGGTCGAGGAGCAGATCGCGCCGCCCCCGCCCGTCAGCACCAGACGCGTCGCCGCGCCCGCCCCGCGTCCGAAGGCCGCAAAGAAGACGAGCCGGACACCGGAGGACGCCGGTTCAGTTCGAGCTGCCGCCCCTCGACCTGCTCGCCGAGCCCAAGCCGTCGGAGCGGCGGTCGTCGATCAGCCCCGCCGCACTCGAACAGAACGCCCGCCTGCTCGAGGGCGTGCTGGACGACTTCGGCGTCCGCGGCGAGATCATCAACGTCCGCCCCGGCCCGGTGGTGACGCTCTACGAGCTCGAGCCCGCGCCGGGCATCAAGTCGGCCCGCGTCATCGGCCTTGCCGACGACATCGCCCGTTCGATGAGCGCGATCGCCTGCCGCGTCGCCGTGATTCCGGGCAAGAACGCCATCGGCATCGAGCTGCCCAATGCCCGCCGCGAGACGGTCTACCTCCGCGAACTGCTCGCCGCCGAGGACTTCGCCTCCTCGAAGGCGCGCCTCGGCATCGCCCTCGGCAAGACCATCGGCGGCGAAGCGGTGATCGCCGATCTCGCCCGCATGCCGCATCTCCTGGTCGCCGGCACCACCGGCTCCGGCAAGTCGGTGTCGATCAACACGATGATCCTGTCGCTCCTCTACCGGCTCACGCCGCAGGAGTGCCGGATGATCATGATCGACCCGAAGATGCTCGAACTCTCCATCTATGACGGGATTCCGCACCTCCTGACCCCGGTGGTCACCGACCCCAAGCAGGCGGTGGTCGCGCTCAAGTGGACGGTCCGCGAGATGGAGGACCGCTACCGGAAGATGTCCAAGCTCGGGGTCCGGAACATCGACGGATACAATCAGCGCGTCGCCCAGGCCGAGGCGAAGGGCGAAGTGCTGAGCCGAACCGTCCAGACCGGCTACGACCCCGACACCGGCGAGGCGATCTACGAGCGCGAGGAACTGTCCTTCGCGCCGATGCCCTTCATCGTCGTGATCATCGACGAGATGGCCGACCTGATGATGGTCGCCGGCAAGGACATCGAGGGCGCGGTGCAGCGCCTCGCCCAGATGGCCCGCGCCGCCGGCATCCATGTCGTCATGGCGACGCAGCGGCCGTCCGTCGACGTCATCACCGGCACCATCAAGGCCAACTTCCCGACCCGCATCTCGTTCCAGGTGACATCCAAGATCGACAGTCGCACGATCCTCGGCGAGCAGGGTGCCGAACAGCTTCTCGGCCAGGGCGACATGCTGTTCATGGCCGGCGGCGGCCGCATCCAGCGCGTCCACGGACCCTTCGTCGCCGACGACGAGGTCGAGGACATCGTTCGCTTCCTCAAGGAGCAGGGCACGCCGGAATATCTCGATGCGATCACCGCCGACGAGGACGGTGTGGATGCGTCGAACTACGACGAAGGGGGCGGCGACGGCGAGGGAACCGAACTCTACGACAAGGCCGTCGCCATCGTGCTCCGCGACCGGAAGGTCTCGACCAGCTACATCCAGCGCCGCCTGTCGATCGGCTACAACCGGGCGGCCTCGATCATCGAGCGGATGGAGCAGGAAGGCGTCGTCGGACCGGCCAACCACGCCGGAAAGCGCACGATCCTGGTCGGCGACGGGGTCGACTAGGACGCTCCGAAAAGGCGCCATCGCCGCCTCTGGACTGGTCGCGCGCCGCGAATTCGCCATATAGGATGGGGATACCGGACGGAAGTGCCCTCGTGGGTCATTCCTTCCCTGCCCAGGAGCGAGACGTGACATTCAGCGCCGACCGCATCGTGAGAGCCCTCGCCGGATTTCGCCTCGGCGCCGCTGTCGTGGTGCTCTCGGTGGCAGGCGCGCTCGTCGCCCATGCCGGTGCGCCGCAGGGCAACGTACCCCTGCCCAAGCCGCGCCCGGGCAACGCGCCGATGGCGGCTCCGGTGGCCCAGGCCGAAGGCGGCGGGCTTCGGCTCAACATCGGCAGGAAGCAGGCACCGGTAAACGCGAGCCTGCCCTTCTCGGCGAGCCAGCAGGAAGCGCTCTGGAACATCAACGCCTACTTCAACCGCTTCAAGACGATGGAAGGCGACTTCATCCAGTTCGGGCCGCGCGGCGAGCAGTCCGAGGGCGCCTTCTACATCTCCCGTCCCGGCAAGATCCGTTTCCAGTACCGGCCGCCGGTCCGGCTCGATGTCATCTCGGACGGCCGGAACGTCTCGATCCTCAATACGCGGACGATGACGCAGGACTTCTATCCGCTCAACAAGACGCCGCTCCGCTATCTCCTCGCCAACAACATCGACCTGCTCGCCCCCGGCCTGGTCGATGAGGTCCGCGAGGAATCGGACCTGATCGCCGTCGTCATCGTCGAGAAGTCGAAGCTGGTTAGCGGCAAGCTGACGCTGGTCTTCGACCGCAACAGCTACGATCTGAAGCAATGGATCGTCACCGACGCGCAGGGCCTCAACACCTCGGTCGCGGTCTACAACGTGACCACCGGCAAGCGCTCGAGCCCCGACCTGTTCAAGATCAACTACTACCTGTCGCAATAGGCCTGCCGGCATTCTCCTCCGCGGTGGGCACGCGGTGGCGGCAGGGCCGTATCACGAATCCGTGCGCGACCCCGGGGAAGGTCGCAGCCGACTTGAAAGCCCGCAACGCTCGCACCATTTCACCGCTAGCGCGGACTGTTCGCTTCGGTAGCGCCCCCCGTCTCGCCGAGGACGGTCCGCCAGCGTCGGCGTTTGCTCGACGTTGCGCTTGTATGCGCGAGAGCGCCCAACCTCCCCCGGGGTTGGGCGCTTCTTCGTTTCGGGCGTCCGCCTAAGTTCTGGGCACACTCTCCAAAAGAGGCAGCTTTCGGCGGCATGACGGCCCGTCGCGCCGCCTCGCCAACCCCCTCTGCTCTCGGATTCCTGACGAAAACGGCGTCCTCCGTGCGCCGCCCAAGATTGCATGCATGTTGGCACGACCGTTGCGACTGAGGGACCCAGCGGCGGCTTCGCGTCCGCCCACGGGCGATCGCTTCAATCGCGAAAGGGATGTGCCAATGACCAGATTCGACCTCACCCGCCGCCGGCTCCTGAAGGGCGGCGCGGCCCTCGGCGCCTTCGGCCTTGCGGGCGGCATCCTGCCGATCCGCCTGGCCCATGCGGCGCCGCTCACCATCGGCATCGTCTATGTCGGCCCCCGCGACGACTTCGGCTGGAACCAGGCCCATGCCGTCGCCGCGGAGGCGCTCAAGGCGATTCCCGACGTGACCGTCGTCGAGGAGGAGAACGTGCCGGAGACCGACTCGGTCTCCAAGTCGATGGAATCGATGTTCCAGCTCGACGGCGCCGGGCTGATCTTCGCCACCTCCTTCGGCTACTTCGATCCCTTCATGCTGCAGATGGCCGAGAAGTACCCGGACGTGCAGTTCCGCCACGCCGCCGGCCTGTGGAGCGACCAGAACCCGACCAATGCCGGCAGCTACTACGGCTATCTCGACCAGGCCCACTATGTGAACGGCGTCGCTGCCGGCCTCTCGACCACCTCGAACAAGCTCGGCTTCGTGGCCGCCAAGCCGATCGGCACCGTGCTCCTCAACATCAACTCGTTCCTGCTCGGGGCGCGGAAGACCAACCCCGACGCCACCGTCCAGGTGATCTTCACCGGCGAGTGGTCGATGCCGGTGCGCGAGGCCGAGGCGACCAACGCCCTGATCGACGCCGGCTGCGACGTCATCACCTGCCATGTCGACAGTCCCAAGGTGGTCATCGAGACCGCCGAAGGCCGCGGCGTGAAGACCTGCGGCCACAATGCGAGCCAGGCGCCGCTGGCCCCGAACGGCTTCATCACCGGCGCCGAATACAAGTGGATCACGATCTACTCGGAGTTCGCAGACCTGCTGTCCAGGGGCGAGACCCTGCCCAACTTCGTTCGCGGCGGCTACGACCGGGACTTCGTCCAGAACACCGCCTACGGCGCCGGCGCCACGCCGGAGGCCATCGCCGCCGCGGACGCCGCCAAGGCCGACATGAAGGCGCTCAAGCCGATCTTCGTCGGGCCGCTCAAGGACAATGCCGGCAACGAGGTCATCCCCGCCGGCACCGAGCACGCACCCTACGACGTCTGGCTCGAGCAGACCGGATTCCTCGTCGAAGGGGTCGTCGGCTCGATCACCTGATCCCCCGCTTGCGGGGCTCGCGGCCGGGGGCTTCTCCCCTTCACTCCGGCCGCCCTTCACCACCTTCTAAGGGAGCGCAAGCCGTGGCGGTGACGACGGACACGAGTGCGGCGGCGCCGGAGCTGCCGGCGACGCGCGAATGGCTGACCCGGCTCGCGCGGTCCGCCGAGGCGGTGGTGATCCCGCTCCTCGCGATCCTCGTCGCGGCGGCGCTCTTCTCGATCTTCCTCCTCTTCCTCGGCAAGTCGCCCGCGCAGTTCTTCTCCCTCCTCTGGATCGGCGGCTTCGGGACGTCCTTCTCGTGGACCAACACGCTGGTGCGCGCCGGACCGCTGATCTTCACCGCGCTCTGCGTCGCGATTCCCGCGCGCCTCGGCATGGTGATCATCGGCGGCGAGGGCGCGCTGGTGCTCGGCGGCTTCGCCGCCGCGGCCATCGCGATCCCGCTCATCGACTGGGCCACTCCCTGGCTGACCATGCCGCTGATGGTGCTCGCCGCGATGCTCGTCGGGGGCGCCTGGATCGGCTTGGTCGGCGTGCTCCGCCACTACCGCGGGGTCAACGAGACCATCTCGTCTCTCCTGCTCTTCTACATCGCCGTGGCGATCATGAACTTCTTCGTCGAGGGCGCGCTCCGCGATCCTTCGAACCCCAACAAGCCCTCGACCCCGGCGATCGGCAGCGGGAACATGGTCGGCACCATTCCCGGCACCGACATCCACTGGGGCCTCGCCGTGGCGATCGCCACCGCAGTCCTCGTCTGGGTGCTGATGAACCGCACCAAGTTCGGCTTCGCCGCGCGGATCACCGGCGGCAATGTCCGCGCGGCGCGGGCGCAGGGGCTGCCGGTCGGCAGGCTGGTCGTGATCGCCTGCGCCCTTGCGGGCGCCTGTGCCGGCCTCGCCGGCTACTTC
>JAEZEN010000436.1 GCA_023433185.1 Pseudomonadota bacterium
CGGCCCGGATCGCCGCTGAGTTCTACACCAATGCCATCAACGTGATGCGTGGCGCCTCATCCGTGTCGACCTACCAGGGCCTGGCGGAACAGGAAGCGTTCGACATCGAGTACTGGCTGCTTGAGGAAGCCAAGCTGCAGCGGCAGCCGAAGCCGCGGCCGCTCGCCGGGCGGATCGCCTTCATCACCGGCGGGGCCGGCGGCATCGGCCGGGCGACGGCGGAGCGGCTGATCGGCGAGGGCGCCTGCGTGGTGATCTCGGACGTTGATCCGCAATCGCTGGAGGCCGCGGTGGACGATCTCGCCAGCCGCTTCTCCAGAGACATGATCCGCGGCGTCGTCTGCGACGTGACGAACGAGGACTCGGTCGATGCGGCGCTTGCCTGGACCGCCGCCGAGTATGGCGGCCTCGATTTCGCCGTATCCAACGCTGGCATCGTGACCGGTGGTGCGATCGACGAGACGACGCTGGCCCAGTGGCAGCTCAACGTCGACGTGCTCTCGACCGGCTACTTTCTGGTGACGCGCGCCGCCGTCCGCCTGCTCAAGCGGCAGGGGCTCGGCGGTGCGATCGTCTTCGTCGCGTCGAAGAACGGGCTCGCCGCTTCGGTCAACGCCTCCGCCTATTGCGCGGCCAAGGCGTCGGAGATCCACCTCGCTCGGTGCGTCGCGCTGGAAGGCGCGCCGTTCGGCATTCGGGTCAACGTCGTCAACCCGGACGGCGTGCTCCGGGGCTCGAAGATGTGGTCGGACGAGCGCCGCAAGGAACGCGCGGAGTCCTATCGGGTCCGGCCCGAGGAGCTCGACGACTTCTACCGCCAGCGCACCATGCTCAAGGAGAGCGTGTACCCCGAAGACATCGCCGAAGGCATCCTGTTCTTCGTCGCGGACGGATCGCGGAAATCGACCGGCAACATCCTCAATATCGACGGCGGCAACGTTCAGTCGTTCACGCGATAGTGGCGCGGGGAGCCCGAAGCCCGCGGCAGCGCACCGCGGCGCCAGTTCTTCCGAACGGGTTCGGGCGTGAGCACGCCTGCGGGTGTCGCGGTAGCCGTTGCGCTGCGCCAGCCACCCCAGGCTCTTCTCACCGAAGCCGGCACCGGTCAGGCCGCCCATTTCCAGTTCCATTAGCAGGCTGTTGAAAAAGGGTCTCGCGGCTCGGCTTTTGGCGTGATTCACTTCGCTCGGGACGAGCAGCGGCGGAGGGTGAATCGTGCGGGGCGGTGACGAGCGGTCGGGTGAGTTGTTCAGCTACGTCGATCTCGAGAAGCGGGTTCGGGCGGATCATCCGCTGCGGTCGATCCGGGGTATCGTGAACGAGGCGCTGGCAGCGCTGGAGCGGGACTTCGCGGCGCTCTACGCGCCGGTCGGCCGGCCCTCGATCCCGCCGGAGAAGCTCTTGCGGGCGATGCTGCTTCAGGCGTTCTATTCGATCCGCTGGGAGCGGCAGCTGATGGAGCGGCTGGACTACGACCTGCTGTTCCGCTGGTTCGTCGGGCTCGGCATCGACGATGCGGTGTGGGACCACTCGACGTTCTCGAAGAACCGCGACCGGCTGCTCGCCGGCGACGTCGCGGCGAAGTTCCTGGCGGCGGTGCTGGGCCAGCCGCGGGTGAAGCGGCTGCTGTCGAGCGAGCACTTCTCGGTCGATGGCACCCTGATCGAAGCCTGGGCGTCAATGAAGAGCTTCAAGCCGCGCGACGGGTCGGACGAACCGCCGGCGTCCGGCGGCGGGGGCGATCGAGAGGTGGGGAGCGCGGCCGCGCGACAGGGACGCAATCAGGAGGCCGACTTCCACGGTGAGAAGCGCTCGAACGCGACGCATGCCTCCACCACCGATGCCGATGCCCGGCTCTATCGCAAGGGGCCGGGCAAGGAGGCGAAGCTCTGCTTCATCGGCCATGGCCTGATGGAGAACCGCTCGGGGCTTCTGGTCGATGCCTGCCTGACGCCGGCCGACGGTCATGCCGAGCGGGTGGCGGCGCTCGCCATGATCGAGCCCCATGCCGACCGGCCGAACAGGATCACGCTCGGCGGCGACAAGGGCTTCGACACGGAGGACTTCGTCAATGAGCTGCGGTCGATGAACGTCACCCCGCACGTCGCGCAGAACACCACCAACCGGCGCTCGGCGATCGACCGCCGGACGACGCGCCATCCCGGATACGCTGCCAGCCAGCGCATCCGCAAACGTATCGAGGAGGCGTTCGGCTGGATCAAGACGGTCGCCGGCCAGGACAAGACGAAGTTCCGGGGCGTTCCCTGCGCCGGCTTCGCCTTCACCTTCGCCGCAGCCGCCTACAACCTCGTCCGACTGCCGAAGCTGCTGCACGAGGCCGGATGATGGCCAAGGTTCCTGACTCCCGAAGCGCCCATCAACCAATGATCGCCGGCGGTCCCGGCCAAAACCATCGCCCAATCATCCATCAGCGTCCGCCAACGATAACAAACGCGGTTCTTCAACAGCCTGTTAGGGCGAGTGGCGGAGGGAGAGAAACTGGGGGCGAACGTTCTCTGGGCGAAACGGCGGAATTCCGAGGTTGCCGGTGATGCTCAGCCTCGTCGCGTCTTGGGAATTCCGGGCTCAAGAAGTGCCAGCGCCTCTGAGGCCAGACGCCGGGTCAGTTCACCAGCCGTCGCCTGGCGGCAGAGCGCTGCCGACTGGCCAGACCAAAGGGACATGAAATCGCCGGAACCCATGCCTTCTGTCGCAG
>JAEZEN010000460.1 GCA_023433185.1 Pseudomonadota bacterium
CCTATGATTACGCGTTCCTCAACGGCTTCTTCTGGAATCTGGTCAACCTGGCGATCGCCGTGCTGCTGCTCGTCCGGCTCGGCCCGCCGCGCCGGGCGGGCCTCCGCGCCGCCGCCTGAGGCGGCCGTTCAGGTGAGCGCCTTGAGCGCCCGCGTGCCGACGGCGCGGATGCGTCCCATGATGGCGTGGATCTCGGCGATCAGCGCGTCGCGCGCGCCGGTGTCGTCCGGCCCGCTCCACCGGCCGAGCACCTTGGCCTTCTCGTAGAACTGCCACAGGAGCGAATGGTACTCGACGACGTCGCTCGCCGCCGCCTCGGGAAGGAGGCCGATGCGGCTCTGGTTGGCCTTGAAGAACTCCCAGGGGAAGCAGTGCCCGGCGATGAACCGGAGGTCCTGCTCGGGGGTCCGGCGGATGCGGTCCTCCGGGTCGACGTTCTGCAGCCCGACGCGGATCTCGGCGGCGATGCCGACACGGAGGTCGCGCTTCTCGGCCGTCCGCTCCCAGCCGCGGTTGAACAGGTCGAACACGCCGGTGAGCAGCGCGCCGGCGGCCGCGCCGCTGAGCAGGCCGACGATGAAGGTGGTCGGGTCCATGGTGCCTATTCCTCGTCCAGTCCGGCGCGCCGAAGACCCTCGAGAATGGCCTGCAGGCGCGTCGGATCCTTCTGCGGCTGTCCACCCCATATCCGGGCGATGGTCGCCCCGGGCGCAACCTTCTTGAACTCAGCCAGAAGGCGGTGCGCTTCCGCCATCCTGCCGAGCTGGGCGTTGCCGGAAATCACCATCCACCAGGTCGCCGGGTAGTTGGCGTTGACCGCGAGCGAGCGCGTCGCCCAGGAGACGGCCGCGGCATAGTTGCCGCGGATCATCTCGGCATGGGCGATGCCGGTCAGTGCGGCATAGGCGGCGGGGTCGCGCGGGCTCAGCCTGATGTTCCTGTGGAAATAGGCAAGCGCCTCCTCGATGCTTCCGCAGTGGAGGCTGGCGATCCCGGCCCTGAAGATAACCGCCGCATGATTCGGGTTGAGGCTTGCCGCCGTCTCGACGGCGGCCATCCCGAGTTCGTAGTCCTTCGCGCTGTGAAGCAGCGTCATGGCCGCGCTGGCAAGCGCCATCGCGTCCTCCCGAGCGTAAACCAGCGTCCGGCGGGCAAGCTCGACAGACTTGCCCACCGTGTCGGAATCGGGCGAACGCCAGCCCATCACCACCGAGTGGCTGAGTGCCCAGGCCGCATGGGAAAGAAAGACGGGATTGTCGGGTTCGATGGCGAGCGCCTGGCTCAGCAAGGCGTGGGCCTCGCGGCACCCTTCCTCCGTCTCGGCGTGGAGCAGCGGCATCGCCTGGAGATAGAGGTCGTAGGCGGCAATGCTGCCCGCCGGCTTCCGTCGTGCGCGTTCGATCTCGGCCGCCTGGATATACGGCTCGACCGTCATGGCGACGGCGTCGGTGATGCCGTCCTGGAAATCGAAGATGTCGCCCGGCGTACCGTCGAAATTGTGGGCCCAGAGATTGGCGCCCGACGCGGCATCGACCAGTTGCGCACCGATCCTCAGGCGCTCGCCGGCGCGGCGGACGCTGCCTTCGAGCACATACCGCACGCCGAGCTCCGCGCCGACCTGGCGGACATCGACAACCCGGCCCTTGTAGACGAAGCTCGAATTGCGCGCGACGACGGCGAAGGAGCGGAAGCGGGAGAGCGCGGTTATGATGTCTTCGACGACGCCATCGGCGAAGTAGTCCTGGCCACGGTCGTCGCCGAGGTTGTGGAACGGCAGAACCGCGAGCGACGGGATCGGCGGCTCGCGCGGCTCGTCCGCCACCGTCGCGGCGGCCGACGCCTCGATCCGATCACCCTCCCTGACGAAGCGGTAGCCGAGGCGCGGTATGGTCTCGATCCATTCGCCGCCGGAGGGTGCAGGGCCGAGAAGCTTGCGGAGCGCAGCGATCTGGACGGAGAGGTTGCTCTCCTCGATCGCCCGGCCCGGCCACGCCGCATCGATGAGCTCAGCCTTGGTCCGCACGCGGCCGGGCGTGCTCGCCAGCGCTTCGAGGAGCAGGGCGGCACGCTGGCCGATGGCCACGGGCGCGCCGTCCCGCGACAGCATTCCACGGTCCGGACCAAGCACGAACGGGCCGAAGGCGATGGCGTCTTCCCGCATGCGCCGAGGATAGCCGGCTTTTCGGAACTTTTCGGCGTCTTTTCGGCGCCGCTTCGATACGGGGAAAGCATCAGCGAAGCACATTCCTCTGCAGGACCTTGCGCAGTCGGGCAGGTCCGGCAGGCGGGAGTAACGGCGATGGATGTGCACTTCCTGGGCGAAAACCTGCTCATCCCCGGAATAAAGACGGGGCGCATGACGGCGGCGGAGGAGGATGCCAATTACGAGCACCATGCTCCGAAGGCGGTGAGACTGGCCGGCGTCCGGGCCATGATCCGCTGGTTCAAGTCCTCGCCGATCAAGATCCCGGGCAGTTCCGCCAGGATGCCGGCCGTCGCGAAGTCCCGGCCGTTTTCGGGCATCTGAGGTGCAACGCCGCCCTTGTAACCGGGCGGAACTGCCATTATAACGCCGCCTTCCGAGCCGCCCGGCTGATCAACGGGCATGCCGTGTCGGCTCCGAATGCTGTCATCACACGATCTTGGCCGGACCGGCGGTTCACCGCTCCCGGCCGCACGGAGAGCAAAATGCCCAAGATGAAGACCAAGAGCGGCGCCAAGAAGCGATTCAAGGTGACCGCGACCGGCAAGGTGCTGTACGCCCAGCGCGGCAAGCGGCACGGCATGATCAAGCGCACCAACAAGCAGATCCGCAACCTCCGCGGCACGCGGGTGCTGTTCAAGTCCGATGGCGACAACGTCATCAAGTACTTCCTGCCCAATTCCGGGCGCTGAACAGAACCGCTGATTTTCGAGGAGATTTGCCATGTCACGCGTCAAGCGCGGCGTTACCGGCCACGCCCGCCACAAGAAGGTGCTCGAGCGCGCCAAGGGCTTCTACGGCCGCCGCAAGAATACGATCCGGGCCGCCAAGGCTGCGGTCGACAAGGCCGCACAGTATTCCTATCGCGACCGGAAGAACCGCAAGCGGAACTTCCGTGCGCTCTGGATCCAGCGGATCAACGCGGCCAGCCGGACCCACGGGCTCACCTACGGCCGATTTATCGACGGCCTCGGCAAGGCCGGGGTCGAAGTCGACCGGAAGGTGCTGGCCGATCTCGCCGTCCACGAGCCGGCTGCCTTCCAGGCGCTCGTCGCAAAGGCCCAGAGCGCGC
>JAEZEN010000470.1 GCA_023433185.1 Pseudomonadota bacterium
GAGCATGAGCGCCGAGGCGATGGCCATCGTCCAGGACTTCCGGCGCCGCCGCTACCCGGAGATGAACGACCGCTTCACGCGCGATACCGGCGCGCTGGCGAAGCATCTCGCGGCCGAGGAGCTGGCGCTCGGCGGCCAGCGCCGGCCGGAACTCCGCCCCGCAATCCGCGAGCTGGTCGACCGGTCCTCGGCCGACCTCTTGTGGCTCCGCGACACGCTCGGCGTCACCTTCGCTGGCGTCGACTACGATACGATCGGCCCGGCGGAACCGGTGACGGTCGAGACCGTCGACGACATCTGCTTCGTCGATGGCGCGCGGAAGGCGGCGCTCGAGGCGACGCTCGCGAGGCTCGAACTGCCGACCGGGGATACCGAGCGGAAGTCCTTCCGTACTGCCGTGCCGACCCGCAGGAAGCGCAACCGCGGTGAAGCGGCCACCGACCCGGGGACGCGGAAGCGGCTCTTTCCCTGGCGGTAGAAGCGGTCAGGGGCCGGCGGCGCGACGGACGGCGACCGCTTGGACGAGCCCCATGCCGACGGCGAGCGTCGCGGCGAGCGAGCGGAAGCCGGCGAAGTCCGACTCGACCACCTCCACCGAGACCTCGCTCAGTCCGATGAGCGGGCTGAAGGTGGAATCGGTGATCGCCGCGACATGCTCGGTGCGCTCGCGCGCCGCGGCGACGAGCTCCGGCGTGATCGAATTGTACGGGCTGAAGCTCACGGCGAGCACGGCATCCGCGGCGCGCACGCAGCCGATCTGGTCGAAGGCATTGGAGCCGACATTGTCGACGAGCACGTTCCGCACGCCCTGCTGCGCCAGGGTCAGCGAAACATAGGACGTCACGGGGAAGGCACGCTTCGAGCCGATGACGTAGATGAGGTCGGCCGCGGCGAGGACTGCCGCCATGCGCTCGAAGGCGCCGCGGTCGAAACGCTCGCCGATGCGGGCGAGCGACTGCTGCGAGGCGGCGACGAGCCCCTCGACGAAACGCATGTCGGCACTGGCCTCGGGCGATCGGCGATCCGCCGATCCCGGGCCGCCGCGTCGCTCCGGCCACGAGCCCTTGATGTGGTCCTTGAACAGGTCCTGAAGTTCCGAGAAGCCGGCGAAGCCGAAGGTCTGGGCGAAGCGGACGAGAGTCGAGGGCTGGACGCCGGCCCGCGCTGCCACCTCGCTGCTCGAGCCGAGCGCGACATCGCCGGGATGCTGCCACAGGAAGATCGCGACCTGGCGGAGGCGCTTGGGGAAATGGGCGGTGCCGGAGGAGAGCACCGCGCGCAGTTCCTCATAGGTGCGCGGCCGGGCGTAGCCCAGCGCCGCGCGACCGCGGCTCTCCGCCGCCGCGCGACCCCGCTTCGGTCCCGCGCTCGTCATTCGTTCGTGGCCATTGTAGCCCGCCGCATCGCCGCATCCTCCGCGGTCAGCCTTCGGCCTCGGCGAGGCTGCGGACCGCACCCGGCCTCACCGGCACGCCGGTGCGCGCCGACGCGATCGCCGCGAACACGATGGCGAGCGCATCGAGATTGCGGCGTGCATCGTTGAGCGGCCGCGTGCCGTTCTCGGCCGCCTCGAGCAGCGCGCCCATCGTCCCCTCGAACCCCTGGCTGAACCAGGTGCCCTCGAGCACCGGGCGGGCGACGCCGGCCTCCGTGGTCAGGGCCACCTCCTGGACGCCGAGGTCGGGACCGCGGCTGTTGAGCGTCCCGAGACTTCCGGCGATCACCGTCCGGTCCTCGGGGCCGAACCGCGTCGCCCCGTCAAAAAGGAGATTGGCCTGGCCGCCATCGAACGTGACGATGGCACCGGCGATCAGCGGCGGGCGGACAGGCTGCGAGGCGGCATGGGCGCGCGTCGCGAAGACTGACGTGGCGCGCGCCGAGACGACACTGGCGAGGAAGTCGAACCAGTGGACGGCGAAGTCGTAGAGGATGAGGTTCTGGAGATCCTCGAAGGCGGTGCCCTTGATCCAGCCGTGGTTCCAGTGGATCGACACGTCGACGGCATGGACGTCGCCGACGAGACCGGCGCGCACCGCCTCGCGAAGCCAGGCGAGATGCGGCGCCCAGCGGCCGTTCTGGTTCACCGCGAGCAGCACACCCTTGGCGTCGGCGAGGTCGCAGAGCCGCGCCCCGGCGTCGAGGTCGATGACGAAGGGCTTCTGGGAAAGGACGTGCTTCCCCGCGTTCAGCGCCGTCTCGATCATCGCATAGCGCTCGGCCGGGTGGGGCGTGATGTCGACGACTTCGATGTCGTCGCGGGTCAGCGTCCCCTGGATGTCGCTGGTCGCCTCGGCAGCCGGAAAGTACTCGTCCCGCCGCGCCTCGGCCTTGGCGAGTGTGCGGTTGGCGATGACGGCGACGTCGAGGCCGATTCTCCGGTAGGCGTCGAGATGGGCACCGGAGATGCCGCCGGCCCCGACCAGCGCGATGCGCGGCCGGTAGGCTTTCGGAAACGGGGGCCTGTACGCAAGCTCGGGTGCGGCGACCTCGGCCGCCACGGCAGTCTTCAGCGCATAGGCATCGAGATCCGGTTCGCTCATTCCACCAACCCCACGGTGCACTTCATCTGGGAGGACAGCATGGCCGAATCGATGATGCGCTGGCCGGTGAGGCAGAGCGCGGGATCGAGCGGCCCGTCGATCGGGGCGCCGTCGTCGAGACGGGCGAGGACATATTCGACCGGGTTGCGCCGGCCCTCGGGGAGCACGTCGACCGGCACCGCGACATGCGCCGGCTGGCTCCTCGTCTGCAGCGTCACGTGGTCGTCGTAGTCGTAGCTCGCGATCGAGCCGTCGGTGCCGACCAGCACGAAGCCGCATTTCGGCTGCGGCTGCTGCACCCACGGGTCGGTCAGCGTCCCCCACCGCGTCTCGAACTTCGACAGCCCCCGCGCATAGCGGCACACCGTGATCGAATGCTGGTCGACCTCGATGCCCGGCGTCTCGTCGACCGTCGCCGTCACCTCGAGCGGCGCCTCGCCGTCGTAGAACCACGTCCCGAGCGTCACCCCGTAGCCGAGATAGTCGAGCAGGCTGCCGCCGCCGGCCGCCTTCCGGTACCACCACGAGCCCGGCTTCTGGCGCTCGACCTCCTCGGGGCTGACCTCGACCTTGTCGGCGAGATGGAAGAGCGGCCCGCGATTGCCGTCGTAGAAATGGACCTCGATGAGATCGCCGATGCGGCCCTCGGCGATGAGGCGCTTCGCCGTGTTGTGCGTAGGATACCAGGCGAGCGGCCAGTTGATCGCGAGACGCCGGCCGGTCGCGGCCATCGCCGCGATCATCCGCCGCGCATCGGCGACGCTCGCCGCGAACGGCTTCTCGACCATGACGTTGAGGCCGTGCGGGGCGATGGCCTCGACCATGTTGGCCCGCTCCGCCGTCTTCGAGCAGACGATGGCGAGATCGGCACCGGTCGTCGCCAGGCACGCCTCGAGGTCGGTGAAGACCCGCTCGGGCGGGATCGCGAAGGTCTCGATCGCCGACCGCATCCGCGCCGGATCGGGATCGTAGATCCCGGCGATCTCCGCGTCGGGATGATCGGCCACCAGCCGCAGCAGGTCGCCCATGTGCATGTGGTCGAAGCAGATTCCGA
>JAEZEN010000492.1 GCA_023433185.1 Pseudomonadota bacterium
CAACAGGACCGCGCCGTCCGGGCGGATGGCGACGAAGGCGACGCCGTGACGGGTCGGGCGCACCGTCTTCGCCGCCTTGACCGGGTAGCGCTCGGCCTCGCCGCGCGCATGGGCAAGGCAGTTGTCGTTGACCGGGCAGAGCGCGCAGGCCGGGCGCTTCGGCGTGCAGATGCCGGCGCCGAGGTCCATCATCGCCTGCGCATAGTCGCCGGCGCGGACCGAAGGCGTCAGGTCCGCCTGGCGGGCGCGGATCGCCTTCTTCGCCTCCGGCAGCGGCGTGGCGATCGCAAAGAGGCGGGCGATGACCCGCTCGACGTTGCCGTCAACCACCGGCGCCGGCTCGTCGAACGCGATCGCCGCGATCGCCGCCGCGGTGTAGTCGCCGATGCCGGGGAGGGCGCGGAGGCCCACCGAGGTCTCCGGGAAGCGGCCGTCGTGGCCGGTCGCGACCGCGATGGCGCAGGCATGGAGGTTGCGGGCCCGCGCATAGTAGCCGAGCCCGGCCCAGGCCTTCAGCACGTCCTCGCGCGGCGCGGCGGCGAGATCGCCGACCGTCGGCCAGCGCGCGGTGAAGGCCTCGAAGTAGGACTTCACGGTCGCAACCGTGGTCTGCTGCAGCATCACCTCGGAGAGCCAGACCCGATAGGGATCGGGGACGACGCCCACGGCACGCTCGGCCGGCCCGACGCGCCACGGCAGGCGCCGGGCATGGCGGTCGTACCAGGCGAGGAGGGCGGGCGCGATGGCGGCGCCGTCGCGATTCGGGTCGGAAGGCATGGAGCGATCCTAATGGAGCGGGCCTGACGTCGGATACCCGGCGCCGCCAGCTCCCGGCTCGAACATCGAACCCGGGATGGCCACGGGATGACGATCTCGCGACGACGCAGGCGCACCGGTGCCGTGGTGCCACAGCCGGGTTTGGCCGAAGGGGTCCCGATCTGTCTCCTCTCCGTCCGGACGACGGCGTCCCTCGGTTCATCCCGCCCGCGGGCTGGACGGCTCCGTCAGAGGCGAGCCCGTTCCACAAGGCGCGGGTTGTCCAGATGGGACAGCCAGACCTCCACCTCGGGGAAGGGGGCAAGGAGCGGCAACAAAGCCCGATCCGCCCGGTGGCAGAGGAGGATGGATCGAACCGAGGCGGCATCCAGCCCACGAACCAGCGCGGCCGAGAACAGGGCTTGCCCCATGAGATGCATCCCCATTCGTCCGGTCTTTGTCTGCACGACAACGACGTTCCGGCCAGCCAGGCCGGGATAATCCGCAACGCGGGCATGACCATGCGGCTCGTCGGGCAGGATCACCGCGTCCGCCCATCTCTGTCGCGCGTCGGGGCCGGGGCGACGCACCAGCGGATATTCCGGGAGGAAGGCGCCACGCATCGCCGCCTGCCAGAAGCCCTCGGTCATGGGCGTTTCATGCTTGCTCACGGGGAGACGATACACCGGTCGGCGGGCGCCCGGCGACAGGCTTGCCGATGCTGAAGGTCGGTCGAACAGGCGGGCGTGCTTGAAAAAGATGGTGGGCGATACTGGGATTGAACCAGTGACCCCTCCCGTGTGAAGGGAGTGCTCTCCCGCTGAGCTAATCGCCCGACCGGCGCGATATGCCGGTGCGGCGTGCCGCGTGTCAAGCCGGATGGGGCGGGCGCCTCCGGGAGCGCCCGCCGATGTCGCCCTTGTGGCGGCTACTGCCAGACGTTCGGCACCTCGGGATCGGCCCTCAGTTCGGACGCGCTGGCGCAGAACGAATCGACGTGGGAATTGCCTTCCGCCAGCAGCAGGCCGTAGCTCGCGCCGAGGCGGAAATAGACCGCCGTCTCCCACTGTTTCATGAGGTCGGCGTCGGTCGCGGTCGCCTCGGGGGCGGGCAGCGTCGCGTCGGCGACGGCCTCGGCGAACTTCACCTGGTCGAGTTCGTAGCCGTCGCAGATCTTGGTCACCGCCGCCTGGAAGGCGACGTTGTTCAGCTTGGCGAACTGGAGGTCGGTGAGGATCGGCTCCTGGTCGACCGCCAGGTCGGCCCAGGCATCGTCGAGCCGGTTGTCGTCGGGGAGCGCATCCTCGGCGAACGACGCCGTGCCGAGCCCGAGGGCCAGAATCGCCGCTGCGGCCAGGGTGATGCCATGGAAACGGATCTTGCTCATGTGCGGGCTCACCTCTGATAGACCTTCCAGGTCCAGTTGGCGTTATAGGCACCGTTGGCGTTGTAGCAGGCGTGCTGCACCGGGTAGCAGGTGACGCCGGGCTTGGGCGCAAACGCGTTCTTCCACGGGTCCGGCTTCGGCGGCGGCGGCGGCGCCGGGTTGACGTAGATCTTGTCGGGGTGGGTCGCGGCGCCGGCCACCGCCGCACCGATCACGGCGCCGGCGACGAGGCCGCCGATCACCGCGCCCGTGTTGTTCTTCTTGGCGAGGGCGGGGCTGGTCATGCCCATCCCCCCGGCCGTCGCCGCGAGAGCGACGACGAGCGCCGCTCCGAGCAATGATCTTGGCATGTCCCGTTCTCTCCTCCTGGCGGCGTGATGAAGCGCCCCCCGGGCCGCAATCGGGAGGCGTCGGAAAGTGATGCCGGGCGCCCGGCGCGCCCCGTGGTGCTACAACGTCACGATGACGCGCGTGCCGACCGGGACGCGATCATACAGATCGATCACATGCTCGTTCAGCATGCGGATGCAGCCCGACGACGCCGCCTGGCCGATCGACTTCGGGGCGTTGGTGCCGTGGATGCGGTACTCCGAGCGGCCGAGATAGAGGGCGCGCGCGCCAAGCGGGTTGCCCGGGCCTCCGGGAACGACGGCGGGCAGCACCTTGCCCTTCGCCTTCTCGCGTTCGATCATGGCCTTGGGCGGGCGCCAGTCGGGCCACTCGGCCTTCCTGGTGATGTTCATCGCACCCTCCCACTCGAAGCCTTCGCGGCCGACGGAAATCCCGTAGCGGAGCGCGGTCGTCGGGCTGGTGATCA
>JAEZEN010000538.1 GCA_023433185.1 Pseudomonadota bacterium
GGCTCGGCGAAGGCCGGCATTCCCGGTGTCGGCGCGATCGTCGCCGTGGCGAGCGGCAAGGGCGGCGTCGGCAAGTCGACCACCGCCGTGAACCTCGCCCTCGCGCTCAAGGCGAACGGCCTCCGCGTCGGCATCCTCGACGCCGACATATACGGCCCTTCGCTGCCTCGCCTCCTCGCGCTCAAGGACAAGCCGGAGGTGGTCAGCGGCCGTATCCTTCGCCCGCTCGAGTCGCACGGCGTGCGGGCCATGTCGATCGGCCTGCTCGTCGAGGAGGAGGCGCCGATGATCTGGCGTGGGCCGATGGTGATGTCGGCGCTGACCCAGATGCTCCGCGAGGTCGAGTGGGGCGAGCTCGACATCCTCGTGGTCGACATGCCGCCCGGCACCGGCGACGCGCAGCTCACGATGGCGCAGCAGGTGCCGCTCGCGGGCGCCGTCATCGTCTCGACGCCGCAGGACCTCGCCCTCATCGATGCCCGCAAGGGCCTCAACATGTTCAGAAGGGTCGACGTGCCGGTCCTCGGCATCATCGAGAACATGAGCTACTTCGTCTGCCCGCATTGCGGCGGCCGCACCGACGTCTTCGCCCATGGCGGTGCCCGCCACGAGGCCGAGCGGCTCGGCGTCCCGTTCCTCGGGGAGATCCCGCTCGACCTCGGCATCCGCATGACCTCGGACGCCGGCACGCCCATCGTGGTCGCCGACCCCGACGGACCGCATGCGCAGGTCTTCCGGGAGATCGCCCGACGGGCATGGGACGGCGTTCAGGAGCAGCGCGCCGGCGGCCGTGCACCGCCGCGGATCGTCATCGAATAGGCGGAGCGCCGCGCCCCGGATCAGCCGATCCGGCGGATGTGGTTGTCCCAGGCGACACCGGGATCCTCGCTCAGCATCGTGCCGCCGCGCCAGAGGCGGCCGCGGCCGTCCGAGGAGAAGAAGTCGCGGCCGTCGCCGGCAATGCCGCACACGTCGGCCACCTCCCGCGTCGCGATGAGCGCACGGCGCGCCACGTCGAACACCATCACGCGTCCGCCGACCGGGCTGGTCGCCGCGATCCGCCCGCCATCCGCGCTCGCCGCCATCGCCCCGACATACTGCCGCATGCCCCGGTAGACGGCGCGGGGCGCCGCCACCAGTTCGACCGCGCCGCCGCGACGATGCCGTCCGACGAGGTCGACATCGTCGGTCACCGCGCCCTCGTACTGGCCGCCGAACCAGATGCTGCCGTCGCCGGCTTCCGCCAGGTGGCGGATCGAGAGCTGGTGGAGGGAAGGCGGCAGGACGACGCGCTCGATCAGGTCGCCGGTCCGCGCGTCGACATAGGCGAGCGCGGGCTCCATCGTCGCGAGATTGAGCTTCACGCGATCGAAGTCCGGGCTGGTGGCAATGCCGCCATTGCCGACCACGATGGTCCGGCCGTCCGACATCAGCATCGCCTCATGCGGATCGATCCCGCCACTGTCGAACTCGCCGATCCGGCGGTAGCCGGCGCCGACATCGTAGACCCCGAGCACGCCGCGCTCGCCCTCCCAGTCGTTCTCGGTCGCGAGGAGGAGCCGGCCGTCGGCCGAGAACAGGCCATGGCCGTAGAAGTGCCGTCCCGCAGGCGGCGCGAAGCTCGCGATGCGGCGGCGGCCAGCGAGATCGATGGCGAGCGCGAACCATCCCGGCCGGCGCGCGAAGACGACGGCGGTGCTCCGGTCCGGCGAGACAGCGATGTCGTGGGCGCGGGCGTCGAGTTCCTCGCTGAACAGCACCGTGCCGGCATGGTCGAGCACGGCAACCGAGAAGGCATCCTTGCCGACCATCCGGGCCGCGACGAAGGCCGGCGGCTGGTCGGCCCGGGCGAGCGTCGCGAAGGGCAGCGCGCCGAGTGCCGCGAGCGACTTGAGGAAGATGCGCCGGTCAGTCGCCATCGAGCGAGTTGAACCCCGTGATCAAGCCGAGCGCAGCGGGATAGTCGGCCTCGAGCAGGCCGAGCCCCTCGCCGAGCGGAATGAGCGTGTAGCGGAGGTCGGCATTGGCCCCCGGCTCGGCGGCGAGCACCTCCCACGGCGTGCCGGCTGCCGCCACCCGGTCGAGCACGGCGTCGACCCGACCGAGCTCGAAGGCCACCTGCCGCGCCGCCCAGGCCCTGTCGCCGGGCAGCGCGGCACCGATGCCGTCGGCGCCGACGAGCGCGACGATGGCATCGAGATTGGCGCGGATCGAAGCGAGGGTCACATCGGAGCGCCAGAACGGGGCGCGTTTCGGCTGCGCCGCCTCCGGCGCCTCGCCGATCGAGGCGGCGAGCTTGAGGTCGCGAACCAGTTGCAACTGCTCTCGGGCCGCCTTGATCAGTTCCTGCGCCACCTCGCCATGCGAGCGATACACGGGGTCGTCGGGACCGGCGCCGCGCATCAGGTCGGCATAGCCGCCCGGCTGCGTCCAGTCCGCCTCGATCTCCATCGCCGTCGCGGCGACCGCGGCGGCGATCGTCGCCGCGTAGGCGCAGCGGAAGGCCGCCGCCGCGTCGGAAGCCCCGGCGAGCGTCGCGCTGCCCGTGCCGAAGAGGACGAACTCGAGGGCCAGCAGGCCCTGCACCGCGACGCTTTTCTCCCGGAGCGTGTCGAGGCGCGTGGCGGTCGGGTCCGCACCGGCGATCACCGCCTGCACCTGCTGCAGCCCGCGCCCGCGCGGATCGGGCCAGAAGAACAGCCGCTCGTGGCGGTTCGCCGCGCGCGCCGGGCCGAAGCGGAACATCTCCACTGCCGACCAGGCGACCGCGAGGTCGCGGAACCCGGTCCGGGCCGCTTCGAGCCGTCTCGCATCGGGCGCTGTACAGAGCGCTTCGATCACGGCCTGCTCGTCCCGGGCCGTCGCAACGAGGCGCCGGTAGGCCGGGACGATCGCGGCATCGACGACATGCTCGACCACCGGCCGGAAGGCGATGGGGCCAGAGGAAGCGGCCCCCGCCTCGCCCTCCTGAGCCCGCAGAGGGCCGACCGCGACGACGAGCGCCGTCGCCACCGCAAGGCGGAGGAGGCCGGTCATCACAGCGACTCCAGGAAACGGATGAGGGCGCGCCGCTCGCCGGGCGAGGCGGCCACGACCCTCTCCTTTCCGGCCTCCGCCTCGCCGCCATGCCACAGCACCGCCTCGAGGAGGTTCCGCGCCCGGCCATCGTGGAGGAAGTTGGTATGGCCGTTGACGGTCTCGGTGAGGCCGATGCCCCAGAGCGGCGCGGTCCGCCACTCGCTTCCCGAGGCATCGCCCGCGGGCGCCCCGTCGGCGAGGCCCTCACCCATGTCGTGGAGAAGCATGTCGGTGTACGGCCAGATCAGCTGGAAGCGGTGCTCGGGCTGGGGCGCATCGCGGCGGGTCACGAATTTCGGCACATGGCACGACGCACACCCGAAGTCGTAGAACAGCCCCTTGCCCTGGAGCACCGCCGGGTCGTCCACGTCGCGCCGCACCGGGACCGCCAGGTTGCGGCTGTAGAAGCTGACGAGGTCGAGCACCGGGTCCGGCGCCTCCTCCGGCCCGAGGCGCACCTGCACGCCGCTCGGCGCTGCCCGGCACGCCGTCTGCGCCTCGGTGCAGTCACCCCACACCGCGGGCATCGGCGGGGTCGAGATGCCCATGTCGCCGGAGAAGGCCTCGGCCGACTGGGTGCGGACGCTCGGCGTTGATGCCTTCCACCCGAACCGTCCGAGGACGAGGTCGCCCGTCTCGGGGTCTCGGACGATGCTCGGCCGGCCCGAGATGCCGTCGCCGTCGGCGTCGTCCGGGTCGGCATGGGCGAGGATGTCGCCGGGGTGGATCTGCTCGAGGAGCCCGACGCCGATCATCGGCGGAGCGACGCGCGGCGACAGCATCACGTCGTCCGCCATCGGCCCGTAGCCGAGGTCGTCGATCCGGTAGGTCGGCTTGCGGAGCGTCGCCGTCTCGCCGCCCGCGAGCGCCACCGGGATCTCCTCGTAGGTGATCCGCATCTCCCCCTCGGCGGGGATGCCGGGGACCGCGAAGTTCTGCAGCTGGCCGCCATAGGTCGGCTCCGGAATCCGGAGCAGCGCCTTGCCGGCAAGGGCGGCGTGCTCCGCCTCGGTCTCCGGCGGCACCGAGAGCCGGAGGACCATCGAGACGGCACGCGCGTCGCCGACCGGCGGGCTGCCGCGGCCGTCCTTGAGGTGGCATTCCTGGCAGCCACGGGCATTGAACAGCGGCCCGAGGCCATCCGACGCCTGGGTCGAGGACGGTGAGGAGACCCAGAGTTTCCGGAACAGGCCGTTGCCGATCTTGAAGTCCCGCTCGCCTTCGAACGAGAGATTGGCCGAGAACCGGGAGAATGCGTCGCGGTTCGGCGTGGCGTCGGTCGATGTCGCGCCGGCCGACATGCGCTCGAAGCGCTCGGCCCCGGTGAAGTCGACGGCCGGCGCGATGACGCTCGCCACGCGCGCCCTGTCCGCGTCGCTGAGGTCGTCGCGCCACGACAGGGCGGCGCCCGCAGTGGCCGAACCGACGACGGCGAGGAGACCGAGCACGGCGCCCGCCAGTTCGAGGCCGGGTCGCGGTCTCTGAGGTTCCCGCTCCCGCGCGGGCGGGAACGGGCTGGCGGCAGGGTGGTCACGCATTGCGGTCACGCGAAACCGAGGTGGCGGGAGGGCCGCCCCTGCCCTCCCTGGGACGCAGCCCCTACTGGAACACCGCGTCGGGATTGTCGAGGCTGTCGGAGCCCTCGACGCTGATCGCGCCGAGACCAAGTGCCGCAACCGCCCGCTCGATCGACCGGGTCTGGTCGATCAGCCCGTCGATCGCGGCCTGGACCGCCGCGTTGCCCTCGCCATTGCCCTCGCCGATCATCTGATCGTAGGCCTCGATCGACTCGGCACGTGCCCGCAGCGCCGCCATGGCGGCGACGGTGACATCGAGTTTTGCGGCGATTTCGGCGTCCAGAGCGGGATCCGTTTCCCTGACGAGGTCGGACACCGACGGCCCCGCCACGACCGTGCCGTCGATCCGCCGGTAGTGACCCGTATAGGCGTTCCGGATGCCGATCTGGTCGAAATAGTGCGAATTGTGGGTGTTGTCGGAGAAGCAGTCGTGCTCCTCCTCGGGGTCGTGGAGGAGGAGGCCGAGCTTCATGCGCTCGCCCGCGAGCTCGCCATAGGACAGTG
>JAEZEN010000604.1 GCA_023433185.1 Pseudomonadota bacterium
CCTCGAATCCGTTCCGGGTTCAGGCGGGACAGCCGATCAGCAGATTTCGGTCTTGCAGCTTGCCCGGGCCGAGGCGATCACCGCCTTCAGCGCGTCGTAGCCGATGGCGCCGATCGCGACATTGCCGTCGGTGACGTAGGACGGCGTGCCGGTCAGCGACAGCTGCTCGGCGAGGCCGTAGACTTCGGTGATCGTGTCGCGGACTTCGGTGGACTGCATCGCCTCGACCAGTTCGCCCCGGTCGAGGCCCATTTCCTCGGCGACGGCCAGAGCGATCTCCGCATTGACCTGGCCGCTCTGGGCGAGCAGGGCATCGTGGAACTCGCCGGCCAGCTCCGGCGCAAGGATGCGCACCGCGATCGACACCTGCGACGCCATCATCGAGCCTTCGCCGAGGACCGGGAACTCCTTGAGCACGACCCGGAGATTGGGGTCGTCGGCGATGAGGCGCTCGACATCCGCCTGGGCGCGCCGGCAATAGCCGCAATTGTAGTCGAAGAACTCGACCAGCGTGACGTCGCCATCCGGGTTGCCCATCACCACCTGGCGCTCGGAGGCGAAGAGGAGGTCGCGGTTCGAGTCGATCATGGCGACCTGCATGGCGCGATCGGCCTCGTCCTGCTTGCGCTGCAGGGCGTCGATCGCGTCGCGGATCACCTCGGGATTGGCGATCAGATAGTCGCGGATGAACTCGGGATTGCGGGTGACGTAGTCGCGGACCACGCCCTCGATCTCGTTCCGCTGCGTCGCGTCCAGCTCGGCGACCATCGTGCCGGCGGCGGGCGCGGTGCCGGTCCGGGGCGCCACCGGTTCCGAAGCGCCGTTCGCCTCGTGGGACGTGCCGACGAGGTAGCCGCCGGCGCCAATGGCGACTGCGGCGGCGGTCGCGAGAGCAAGAGTGCGGATGGTCATCGGGGTTCTGGTCTCCGGCGGGCGCGCGCTGGCCGCGCACCATGGTCATGGGCGGTTTATAGGGGACAACGATGGCGGCGCGAAGCGGGGCCCAGGGATGGTCCTTCAATCTTTCTTGAGCCCGCGAATGCCTCGCGACAAGCGCCGGCGACGGCCCTTTCCACGCCCGTCCTCTACTGCTACGCACCGCCTGACGCTTCCGCCAGCCGGTCGTCGCCGGAAATGACCGGGGAAATGGGGCAGGAGAGAGACTTGCCGAGCGAACCATCGTCAGCGCCGCGCCATCGCATCGCGCCGTCCCTCCGGAGCGCCGTCGAGCCCTTTCTGGTCATGGAGGTGATGCGGGCGGCCATCGACCGCGAGCACCTCGGCGAGCGCGTCATCCACATGGAAGTCGGCCAGCCCGGCGCCCCGGCCCCCGGGCCGGTGCTGGAGGCGGCGCGGGCGGCCCTCGTCCACGGGCGGATCGCCTATACCGAGGCGCTCGGCCTTCGCTCGCTCCGGAGCCGCATCGCCCGCTACTATGCCGACGCCCACGGCCTGGACGTGCCCCATGAGCGCGTCGCCGTCACCACCGGGTCCTCTGCCGGGTTCAACCTCGCCTTCCTCGCCGCCTTCGACCACGGCGACCGCATCGCGCTCGCCGCACCCGGCTATCCGGCCTACCGCACCCTTCTCCATGCCCTCGGTCTCGAGGTGGTGGAGATCCCGGTCGATGCATCGTCCCGCTACGTGCTGACCCCGGCGCTGCTCGCGGCCGCCCACCGCGAGCGGCCGCTGGCCGGGGTGCTCGTCGCGAGCCCGGCCAACCCCAGCGGCACCCTCATGCGGCCGGCGGCGCTCGGCGCACTGATCGAAGCGGCCCACGACCTCGGCATCCGCTTCATCTCGGACGAGATCTATCACGGCCTCGTCTATGACGGCGTAGCCGAGACGGCGCTCCGCTTCTCGCCGGATACCATCGTCGTCAACTCGTTCTCCAAGTACTACTGCATGACCGGCTGGCGGATCGGCTGGATGGTACTGCCCGAGACGCTGGTCCGTCCGGTCGAGCGCATCGCCCAGAACCTCTACATCTCGCCGGCGGAGATATCGCAGATCGCGGCCACGGCGGCCTTCGACGCCACCGCGGAACTGGACGTCATCAAGGCGAGCTACGCCGAGAACCGCCGCATCCTCCTCGATCGCCTGCCAGGCATTGGCTTCGACGAGTTCCACCCCGTCGATGGCGCCTTCTACATCTATGCCTCGACCCGCCGCTTCTCGCGCGATTCAGCCGATTTCACCCGGCGCATGCTGCACGAGGCGGGCGTCGCCGCGACGCCCGGCGCCGATTTCGACCGCGTCCGCGGCCACGAATGGATGCGGTTCTCCTTCGCCGGCACGACCCCGGACATGATCGAAGCCGCGGATCGCCTCGCCGCGTGGCTGGGCTGACGCGACTCCGCTCGCCGTCCGCGTCAGTCCGGGCTGGCCGAGAACTGGCCCCCATCGTCGAAGCCATCCTCGATGACCCGCCATACCGGGGTACCCTCCGGGACGGTGAAGATGTCGAGCAGCACCGCGTCGACCGTTCCGCTGTTGACGCCGGACATCGGCTGACCGGGAGGCATGTAGTAGCAGTCGCCGGCGACGGCGCGCTGAGGCTCGGCGCCGGGAAGGTAGAGCGTCATCTCGCCTTCGATCACGCAGGTCGCGCCGCCGGCGTCATGAAAATGGATCGGTGCCCGCGTTCCCGGCGCCCGCACGGTCCGATGAATCCGCGTCTCGTGTCCGAGGCCGTCCGGACCGCGCAGGATGATCTGCGATTCCCGCGCCGCGGTCATCTCGCCGGGCAACGCCCCGAGCGCGCCCGCCGGGTCGTCGTGGGCGGCATGCGCTGGATCGGCGCCCAGCGGCGCTTCCGCCATCGCCGCATGGGACGCGGCGAGCAGCGGGATGGCGACAAGCAGGCATGTGCCAAGATTCCGGAAATGTCGATGGGCGGGTGGTGACGGCATCGCAATCCTCCCCGGCGTCGTCAACGCCACCGAAGTCTGATCTCAACGCGATGCGCAGACAAGCCTGGCCGCTGGTCGACGCCCGCCCGGACCGCTACTCTATTCCCGCTGGCCCTCGGCGCGCTGTGTTGGTAGGTCAGGTCGCCGTCTGCCGCGGGAGGAAGCTTGTCGTGAATTCGGACAAGGTGAAGGCTTGGGATGCCCTGGAGGCGCACCGTTCGACCGTCATGTCGGTGCCGCTCCGCAAGCGCTTCGCCGACGATCCCGAGCGCTTCAAGCGCTTCTCGATGTCGTTCCGTGACCTGCTCCTCGACTATTCGAAGAACCTGATCGACGGCGAGACCATGACGCGGCTCTTCGCGCTCGCCCGCGCTGCCGACGTCGAGGGGCGCCGCGCCGCCATGTTCTCCGGCGAGGCGATCAACCACACCGAGAACCGCCCGGTCCTCCACATGGCGCTTCGGGCGATGCCCGACGAGACCTACCGGGTCGACGGCAAGAACGTCGTGCCGGAGGTCCACAAGGTCCTCAACGCGATGGCCGCCTTTGCCGACGGCGTCCGCTCCGGCGAGATCAAGGGCGCCGGCGGCCCGTTCACCGACGTGGTCAATATCGGCATCGGCGGCTCGGACCTCGGCCCGCGCATGGCGGTGCGGGCGCTCCGCCCGTTCCACGACGGGCCGCGCCTCCATTTCGTCTCCAATGTCGACGGCGCCGACATCCGCGACATCCTCGCCGGCCTCGACCCCGCCCGGACCTTGTTCCTCGTCGCCTCCAAGACCTTCACCACCATCGAGACCATGACCAATGCCGCGACGGCGCGGGCCTGGATCGTCGAACGCCTCGGCGAGGCGCAGGTCGGCGCCCATTTCGCGGCGATGTCGACGGCCATTCCGAAGGTCAGGGAATTCGGCATCGCCGAGGACCGTACCTTCGGGTTCTGGGACTGGGTGGGCGGCCGCTATTCGATCTGGTCGGCGATCGGCCTGCCCCTGATGATCGCCATCGGTCCGGCGAACTTCACCGCCTTCCTTGCCGGCGGCCGCTCGATGGACGACCATTTCAAGGCGGCGCCGCTCGAGCAGAACATGCCGGTGATCCTCGCGCTGATCGGCGTGTGGTACCGCAACGTCCTCGGCTTCCCGACCTACGCGGTCCTGCCCTATGCCCAGCGCCTCGAACGCCTGCCGGCCTACCTCCAGCAGCTCGACATGGAATCGAACGGCAAGCGTGTCACCCTCAAGGGGGCAACCGTGATGGGCGCGACCGGACCCATCGTCTTCGGCGAGCCCGGCACCAACGGCCAGCACGCCTTCTACCAGCTCATCCACCAGGGCACCGACGTCATTCCCTGCGATTTCCTCGTCGCGGCGCGCTCCGACAAGCAGGACGATGGCGGCCACCAGGAACTGCTGCTCGCCAACTGCCTGGCCCAGAGCGAGGCCCTGATGCGCGGCCGGACGATCGCGGAGGCGCGGGCCGAGCTGAAGGCCGAGAAGCTCCCGGCCTCGACCATCGAGACCCTTGCGCCGCACAAGGTCTTTCCCGGCAACCGCCCCTCGAGCACGCTGCTCTTCAAGCAGCTCGACCCCGAGACCCTCGGCATGCTGATCGCGCTCTACGAGCACAAGATCTTCGTACAGGGGGCGATCTGGGGCATCAACTCGTTCGACCAGTGGGGGGTGGAGCTCGGCAAGGTGCTGGCGAAGGAGATCCTGCCGATGGTCGAGGGCAAGGCCACGGCGGCGGGCCGCGATTCCTCGACCGCCGGCCTCGTCGACGCCATAAGGCTGCTGCGGAACTTCTGATGGCGCCCGAAGGTCTTCGCCGCCTGTTGAGCGTCGCGGACATGCGCCGGGCGGCGATGCGGGCGCTGCCGCGGCCGGTCTTCGAGCTGGCCGACGGGGCGGCCGAGGACGAGTGGACGCTGCGCCGCAACGAGGCCGCCTTCGGCGACTACGCCTTCCTGCCGAAGCCCCTCGACGGCGCCGCCGAACGCGATCTCTCGGTGACGCTGTTCGGGCATCGGCTGAAGACGCCGGTGCTGCTCGGGCCGACCGGCATGCAGGGCCTGTTCTGGCCGGATGGCGAGCGCTGCGCCGCCCGCGCGGCGATGGCCGCCGGGGCCGGCTTCGTCCTCACCCACGCCTCGATCTGCACGCTCGAGGAAGTTGCCGCGACCGGGGTTTCCCCGCGCTTCATGCAGATATTCGTCTATCGCGATCGGAGCTTCACCCACCAGTTCATCGACCGCGCAGCGGCGAGCGGCTACGAGGGGCTGGTGCTCACCATCGACAACCAGCTCGGCGGCAACCGCGAGCGCGACCGGCGGAACGGCTTCACGATTCCGCCGCAGCTCGGCCCGGTGCAGATGGCGGCCATGGCGGCGAAGGCCGGCTGGATGTGGCGCATGCGAAAGGACCTTCGCGGCCTCTCCTTCGCCAACTACGTCAAGGACGGCAAGCCGATCGACTTCCGCAGGACCAACGTCGCGGCGATGTTCGATCCCGGCATGTCGTGGGCCGATGTCGACGACATCCGCCGCCGCTGGCACGGGCCGTTCCTGCTCAAGGGCATCCTCCATCCCGACGAGGCGCGGCGCGCTCCCCACCACGGCGTCGACGGCATCATCGTCTCCAACCACGGCGGCCGCCAGCTCGACGGTGCGGCGAGCGGCATGGATGCGCTGCCTGCCGTCGTCGAGGCGATCGGCGGCCGGATTCCGGTCCTGGTGGACGGCGGTTTCCGTCGTGGCGCTGACGTTCTCAAGGCGCTCTGCCTCGGCGCCTCGGCGACGCTGATCGGCCGGCCGCAGCTCTGGGGCCTCTCGGTCGCCGGCGAGGCCGGCGTCGCCCAGGTGCTCGAGATCTACCGGAGCGAGATCGACCGCGCGATGGCGCTGCTCGGGGTCAGCCGGCTGCGCGATCTCGGGCCGCAGTACCTCCAGCGGGTGCCGGCATAGCCGGGCGCGGCACGGTCGGGAACAGTCGGGAGTCGTGTGGATGCAGGTCTTCGTGGTGGGCGCGGCGCGCTCGGGGACGACCCGGATCAAGACGGCACTGTCGGATGCCCTCGGCCTGGAGCGCTCGGGGGAAGGCCACTTCTATCCCGTCGCCCGGGACGTCGAGGCCGCGCTCGATGGCTATCTCGACCGGCTGCGCGCCAAGGCCGGGCCGAGGACGATGGTTCAGGCGGTCGACCGCGAGGCGGTGCGGCGCGGCATTCGGGCCGCGATCCGTGACGCCTTCGACAAGGTTGCCGGCCCGGCCTTCGTCGAGAAGACGCCGGGGACCGGGGCGATCCGGGCCCTGCCCATCGTGGTCGAGCAATGGCCGGAGGCGAGAATCGTCTTCGCCCGGCGCCGCGGCATCGAGAACGTGATTTCCGCGTTGTGGAAGTTCCCCGGCTGGACTTTCGAATCCGCCTGTCGCGGCTGGACGGAGGCCCTCGAGACGTGGTCCGGTTTCGGTCCGGAGGTCAAGGACCGCGCCATCGAGATCGACCAGTTCGAGATGGCTCGCGAGCCGCGGGCGACCGCTGCCCGCCTCGGCGGCTTTCTCGGCCTCGACGATGCGGCAATCGCCGGCATAGCGGAGGCATTCACCCAGCGCGCCCATCCGCGGGCCAACACGCGGGTGAGTTCCATGGAGGAGCTCCAGCGGGACCCCATGCCTCTCGCCGAGACGCCGTGGAGCGAGGAACAGCGCGCCACCTTCGTCGCGCTCTGCGGGGAGATGATGCAGGCCTACGGCTACAGGCTCGACTGAGCCGGAGGGGGCGCCAATGTCGCCCTTCCGGGGTCACCCGGGTAGCGGCTGCCCGAACTGCCGGCGGTATTGCCCGGGGGTGATGCCGGCGATCCGCTGGAAGAAGCGCCGAAAGGCCGAAGGGTCCTCGTAGCCGACGCGCCAGGCGATCTCCTCGACGGGCTGGCTGGTCCGCTCGAGCCAGCGCTTGGCATGCTCGACCCTGGCGCGCTGCACGTAGTCGAGCGGCGCGTATCCCGTGGCCGCGCGAAACCGTCTCGAGAAGCCGCGTTCCGATAGCCCCGAAAGAACGACCATCTCCCGGACCGGCGCGGCGACAGAGGCGTTCGTGTCGAGCCAGGCCTGGGCAGCGGCGACGACGCCATCGCCGTGGTCGCGCGGGGGGTCGAAGACGATGAACGGCGCAAGGCCGTCGACATGGCGCTGGAGCGCGAAGGCCTTCGAGATCGCCTGGGCGGCAACCGGCCCGACCTCCCGGCCGATCAGATAGAGGACGAGATCGTGCCAACTGGTCGATGCGCCCGAGCTGATCAGCTCGCCGTGCGCTCCCGCGACCACCAGGGCCCGCTCCGGATTGGCCCGAACGGCCGGGTACTGCTGGGCGAACATGCGTGCGTAGGGCCAGTGGATGGTCGCATCGACGCCGTCGAACAGGCCGGTCTCGGCGATCAGGAACAGGCCCGAGCAGGCGGAACAGATCGTGGCGCCTGCTGCATGGCGCGCTGCGATCCAATGCGTCACCGCGGGGTAGCGCCCCGTCTTCCAGCCCCCGTTGCGCACGAACACGGAGGGCACTATGACGATGTCGGGGGCGCTGCCCTCGACCCGTCCGTGAAGGGGCAGCGTGATGCCGCTCGCCAGCGGGACCGGGTCTGCCGTCTCCCCGAGGATCTCGACCTGGAAGGCGGGGGTATCGGGCATGCCGTCGCGGCCGACCACAAGTGCGACGCTGTTCATGACATCGAAGATGCCGCTGAGCGTGGCGATGGCGGCGTCCGGCACGGCGACGATGCCGACATGGATGCGCCTGGCCTTCGAGGCTGCCAAATCCCGCCGCTCCATGACCGATGCGGACCCTTTCGGGCCAGTCTCGCACTCGTCCGCTCCCCAGGCAATTGCGAGGGTGGGACACGTTCACACCGGGCGTTCAGACAAGGAGCACGACACCATGGCACGGGACGCACATCCACTCGATCCGGCAATCCTCGACGCCCTAGTCGGCAAGGCGGTCTCCGAACTCGCCGCCGGCTACGGCGGGCTGATGATCGACATCGGCCAGAAACTCGGCCTCTACAAGGCGATGGCCGGGGGCGGCCCGCTCACGAGCCAGGAGGTGGCGCGGGCCGCCGGCTGCGCCGAGCGCTACGTTCGCGAATGGCTCAACGGACAGGCCGCCGGCGGCTACGTCGCCTACCACCGCGAGCGCGGCACGTACGAGCTCACGCCGGAGCAGGCATTCGTGCTGGCCGACGAGAAGAGCCCGGTCTTCATGCCGCCGATCTGGGAGGTCGTCGCCGCCGGCTGGGCCGACGAGGCCAAGACGATCGAGGCTTTCCGCACCGGAAGCGGCGTGAGCTGGGGCGAGCATGACGGGCGGCTCCACTGCGGCGTCGCCGCCTTCTACCGGAACGGCTACCGGGCGAGCCTCGTCGCCGAATGGCTTCCCGCACTGGAGGGGGTGGTCGCCAAGCTCGAGGCCGGCGCCCGGGTCGCCGACATCGGGTGCGGCCATGGCCATTCCTCGCTGCTCATGGCAGAGGCCTTCCCGAGCGCGCGCTTCTTCGGCTTCGACACCCACGCCGGGTCGATCGAGGCGGCGCGGATTCATGCGGCGGAGGCGGGTCTCTCCGATCGCGTCACCTTCACCCTGGCCGACGCGAAGCAGCCGCTGGACGGGCCGTTCGACCTCATCGCCTTCTTCGACTGCCTCCACGACCTCGGCCACCCGGTCGAAGCCGCACGCCGCGCCCGCGAGGCGCTGGCCGACGATGGCGTCCTGATGCTGGTCGAGCCCTATGCCGCCGACCGCGTCGAGGACAACCTCAACCCGGTCGGGCGCATCTACTACTCCGGCTCGACCTGGCTCTGCTGCGCCCACGCCATCTCCGAAAACGGGACGCACGTGCTGGGCGCCCAGGCGGGAGAGGCGCGGCTCGCCCAGGTCTGTCGCGAGGCCGGCTTCTCCCGGGTGCGGCGGGCGGCGCAGACGCCGTTCAACCTCATCCTCGAAGCGCGGCCGTGAGAATCTCGAAAGCCTCGGGTCCTGCGAGCGGGTCGCCGAACGCGGCCGCCCCTCGCAGGGCGAGAAACCTAGTGGAATGCCATTTTTGCTGGTGCTGCCGCGCAGGATTGAACTGCGGACCTCTCCCTTACCAAGGGAGTGCTCTACCACTGAGCTACGGCAGCGCCGCGGGCCGGCGGTGCCGGCGGCGGCCTTACTGCCACAGGGCAACCCGCGCATCAAGCCGGGTTCCGAAGGAATCGGCTACAATCCGCGTCATGAGCGACCACGACGGCGATGACAGCAGGACGGCGGCCCGGAAGGCGCGTGAGGCGCGGCTCGCCGCGGCGCTGCGCGCCAACCTCCGGCGGCGGAAGGCGGGCGGGGACATGCCC
>JAEZEN010000606.1 GCA_023433185.1 Pseudomonadota bacterium
GTCGAGCGGCGGTCGGCCGCTCGAGGTGCTCTCCCGCGTCGATCTCGAGGTCGAGCGTGGCGAGTTCGTCGCGATCGTCGGCCCCTCGGGCAGCGGCAAGTCGACGCTGCTGATGGCGCTGGCCGGACTCGAGCGCCCGACCTCGGGACGCATCGCCATCGACGGCACCGACATCACCCGCCTCGGCGAGGATGCGCTGGCCCGCCTGCGCGGCGCATCGATCGGCATCGTCTTCCAGTCCTTCCACCTGATCCCGAGCATGACCGCCCTCGAGAACGTCGCCGTACCGCTCGAACTCGCCGGGGCGGGGGATGCCTTCCAGCGCGCCGAGGCCGAACTGGTCGCGGTCGGGCTCGGCGACCGGCTGCGGCACTATCCGGCGGAGCTGTCCGGCGGCGAGCAGCAGCGCGTGGCGATCGCCCGCGCCCTGTCCCCCAACCCGCGCATCCTCCTCGCCGACGAACCGAGCGGCAACCTCGACGCCGCAAACGGGGCAATGGTCGCCGACCTGCTCTTCAAGGCCAACGCGACCCGCGGCATGACGCTCGTGCTGGTGACGCACGACGCTGGCCTCGCGGCCCGCGCGGCGCGTTCGATCCGGCTCAGCTCGGGCCGGGTGGTGGAGGAGGCCGGGCCGGCCATGGCGGTGACCGCCTGATGACATCCCTCCCCCTCGCCTTCCGCTTTGCCCTCCGCGAATTGCGCGGCGGCCTCGCCGGCTTCGCCATCTTCCTCGCCTGCATCATCCTCGGCGTGGCGACCATCGCCGGCGTCGGCTCGGTGGCCCGCGGCATGACCGAGGGGCTCGCGGCCGAGGGGCGCACCATCCTCGGCGGCGACATCGCCGTGACCCTGCTCCAGCGCCAGACGAGCCCCGCGGAGCGCGCCTGGCTCGCCGAGCGCGGCACGGTCTCGGAAGTCGCGACCATGCGGGCCATCGCCCGGCGCGACGACGGCGAGGGCCAGGCCCTGGTCGAGCTCAAGGCCGTGGATACGCTCTATCCGCTCGTCGGCCGCGTCGCCCTCGAAGGCGACGGCGACCTTGCCGACCTGCTCGCCCCGGTCGACGGCATCCCCGGAGCCCTGGCCGAGGCCGAACTCGTCGTCCGCTCGGGCATCGAGATCGGGGAGCGCTTCCGCCTCGGAACCGGCACGTTCGTGCTGCGCGGCATCATCACCAGCGAGCCGGACCGGCTCTCCGACGGCTTCTCCTTCGGCCCGCGCCTGACCATCGCCGGCGACGCGCTGGCCTCCACCGGGCTCGTCCAGCCCGGCAGCCTCGTCGAGTGGCGCTACCGCGTGCTGATGCCCGGCGACCCGTCCGACGCGACGGTGGAGGCGCTGGGCGAGGCCGCCGGGCAGGCCTTCCCCGAAGGCGCCTGGCGCGTCCGCACCCGGACCGACGCCGCCCCCGGCCTCGAGGCCAACATCAAGCGCTTCGCCGAGTTCCTCACCCTGATCGGCCTCACCGCCCTGGTGGTCGGCGGCGTCGGCGTCGCCAATGCCGTGTCGGGCTATCTCGACCGCAAGCGCGACGTCATCGCGACCTTCAAGTGCCTCGGCGCGCCGGCCGGCTTCCCGGTGGCCGTCTACCTCATCGAGATCCTGATCATCGCCGCTCTCGGCATTGTGCTGGGGCTCGCGATCGGCGCCGCGATCCCCTATGTCGCCGGCTCGCTGCTCGCCGCCGTCGTCCCCGTCCCGATCGGCGGCGTCTATCCGGTCGAACTGGCACTGGCGGCCCTCTACGGCTTCCTCACGGCCCTCGCCTTCGCCCTCTACCCGCTCGGCCGGGCGCGGATGGTGAGCGCCACCGCCCTCTTCCGCGACCAGGTCGCGCCCGCCCGGCAGCGGCCGCCGCTCCGCTATCTCGCCGCCGTGGCCCTGACGCTCGCCGCGCTTTCCGGGCTCGCCATAGGCCTCGCCTACGACCAGCGGATCGCCGCCGTCTTCGTTGCCGCGACGGCGGGCGCGTTCCTTCTCTTGCGCCTGGTCGCGCTCGGCGTCACCGCGCTCGCCCGCCATGCGCCGCGCACCGGCTCGACGATGCTGCGTCTCGCCGTCGGCAATATCCACCGGCCGGGCGCCCTCACCCCGGCCGTGGTCCTCTCGCTCGGCCTCGGACTGACTCTTCTCGTCGCGCTCGTGCTCATCGACGGCAACTTCCGGCGCGAGCTGTTCGGAACCATCCCGCAGACCGCGCCGAGCTTCTTCATGCTCGACATCCAGGGCGACGAGGCGACCGAGCTCGAAGCCTTCGTCGCCGAGAACGCGCCCGGGGCGACGCTCGAGATGCAGCCGATGCTGCGCGGGCGGATCACGGCGCTGAACGGTGTCCCCGCGGACCAGGTGGAGGTCGACCCCGATGTCCGCTGGGCGCTCCGCGGCGACCGCGGCATCACGTATTCCGCCCTGCCGCCGGAGGAAAACGCCCTCACCGCCGGCGCCTGGTGGCCACCCGACTACGACGGCCCGCCGCTGGTCTCCTTCGGCGACGAGGTCGCCGAGGGATTGCGGCTCGCGATCGGCGACACGGTGACGGTGAACGTCCTGGGGCGGGAGGTGACGGCGGAAATCACCAGCCTCCGCACCATCAACTGGCAGTCGCTTTCGATCAACTCCGTGATGGTGTTCACCCCCAACGCCTTTCGTGGCGCCCCTTTCACCAGTCTGGCGACCCTCGCCTATCCCGACGGCGGAACGGTGGAGGCCGAACTCGCCTTCCTCAAGGCCGTGGTCGCCGCTTTCCCCGCCGTCACCGTCATCCGGGTCAAGGAGGCGATCGAGACGGCGAACGGCATCGTCGAGCAGATCGGCTGGGCGGTGCGCGGCGCCTCGGGGGTGACCCTCCTCGCCTCGATGCTGGTGCTCGGCGGGGCCTTCGCCTCGGGGCGGCGGCGCCGGACGGAGGACGCCGTCATCCTCAAGACCCTCGGGGCGACGCGGGGCCGGCTGATCGGCGCCTTCTCGCTCGAATTCCTGCTGCTCGGCGCGGCAACGGGAATCTTCGGCCTCATCGCCGGCTCCCTCGCCGCCTGGCTGGTGCTCGCCACGATCATGAACGTTCCCTTCGCTTTCCTGCCCGGACCGGCCCTGGGCGCGGCGGCCGTCGCCCTCCTCGTCACTCTCGTTTTCGGGCTGGCGGGAACCTGGCGCGTGCTCGGCGAGAAGGCAGCGCCGTTCCTGCGCAATCTCTGATCGCGACGATCACGCAGAGTTTGGCGACGGGCCGCGGAAAAGCCTTGTCCGCGAGGGGCATATCCACCATATTTCGGCCAAGTCTGCCAACAGCCGGGGTGTCTCCGGCCGGGACTTCCTATGAAAGGGTTTCTATCGATGGCGAACTACGAACACCAGCCGGCCAATTACGGCGCGAGGGCCGGCGGCGCTGCTGTATCCGCGATCGACGAGGGCCTCCGGGCCCACATGTTGCGGGTCTACAACTACATGGCGATCGGCCTCGGCATCACCGGGCTGCTCGCCTACCTCACCTACTCGCTCGCCACGACGACCGACCCGTCGCAGGCGGTGGCACAGATGGGCAACGGCGTCATGCTGACGTCGCTCGGCGCCACGATCTACGGCGGCATCTTCATGTGGGTGCTGATCCTCGCCCCCCTGGCGATGGTCTTCTTCCTCAGCTTCCGCATCAACACGCTGAGCGTCGGCACCGCCCAGGCCATGTTCTGGCTCTATGCGGCGCTCCTCGGCATCTCGCTGTCGTCGATCTTCGTGGTCTACACCGCGCAGAGCATCACCCAGGTGTTCTTCATCTCCGCCGCGACCATAGGCGCGATGTCACTCTACGGCTATACGACCAAGCGCGATCTGTCGCAGTTCGGCTCGTTCCTGATCATGGGCCTGATCGGCGTCATCATCGCGATGGTGGTCAACATCTTCCTGCAGTCGAGCGCACTTGGGTTCGCGATCTCGGTGATCGGCGTGCTGGTCTTCGTCGGCCTGACCGCCTACGACACGCAGAAGATCAAGACCATGTACTCGGCCAATGACGACGGGACCGTCTCGGGCCGGAAGGCGATCATGGGCGCCCTTGCGCTCTACCTCGACTTCCTCAACATCTTCCTGTTCATGCT
>JAEZEN010000025.1 GCA_023433185.1 Pseudomonadota bacterium
CGCCTTCCCTTCGGACTGCCCGACCCGGCACGGTGCCGGCGTCCGCCACCCCCCGGTTCGCCCCGGGAACCGACCACCGCAACGACCCGGCCGCCGGCGCGGCGCGGGATCGCCGCGGGCTGCGCGCCGCACTCCGGATTGCGCCCCGCCGCAACCCATGCTCAAACCGTGGCAGGCAAGGGGAGGACACCACGCATGGTCACCGCGATCGGCATCATCGGCCTCGGCAAGACCACGGAGGACCAGCACCTCCCGGTCATCGCGAAGAACCCCGCCTTCCGCCTCGCGGCGGTGTCGAGCCAGCGGGGCGTCGCGGTCGACGGCGTGCCGACCTTCCGGACGCCGGCGGAGATGTACGCGGCCGTGCCCGACCTCGCCGCCGTCGCGATCTGCACGCCGCCCCAGGTCCGCCACGGCTACGCACTCCAGGCGCTCGCCGCGGGCAAGGACGTGCTCCTCGAGAAGCCGCCGGCGGCGACGGTGAGCGAGCTCGACGACATGGCGCGCTTCGCCGAGGCTGCGGGCCGGGTGCTCTTCACCACCTGGCATTCGCAGTACAATGCCGCCGTCCTCCATGCCCGCCGCCTGCTCGAGGGCGAGACGGTGCGCAAGCTCGTCGTCACCTGGAAGGAGGATGTCCGCCGCTGGCATCCCGGCCAGAAGTGGATCTGGACGGCCGGGGGCTTCGGCGTCTTCGATCCCGGCATCAACGCCCTGTCGATCGTCACCGAGATCATGCCCGAGCCGGTATTCGTCGCCGGTGCCGACCTCACCTATCCGGAAAACTGCGAGGCGCCGATCGCCGCATCGCTCCGCTTCCGCACGGCACGCAGCGGCGAAGGCCTCGTCGCCGAGTTCGACTGGCGCCAGACCGGCCCGCAGACCTGGGACATCGAGATCGAGACCGGTGCCGGCAACCGGCTCAAGCTCAGCCATGGCGGTGCCCGGCTCGACCTCAACGGCGACCTCGATGTCGAGCGCCCGGCGCACGAATACGAGGACATCTACGACCGCTTCGCCGAACTGCTCCGCGACCGGCGGAGCCTCGTCGACGCCGCGCCGCTGCGCCTCGTCGCCGACGCCTTCATGGTCGGCCGCCGGATCACCACCGATCCCTTCCACGACTGAGCGAGGCCTGAGGATGGCGACGCGCGGCTTCTTCGGACGACGGCCACCGCCGGAGGACGCGGCGCGCCTTCCGCCAGGACAGTACAGGGAGGACGGCTTTCCCGTGCTCTCCGCCGGCCCGACGCCGCAGGTCGTGACCTCGTCCTGGCGCTTCACCTTGAAGGTCGGCCCGAAGCCGATCGCGTCGTGGGACTGGGAGGAATTCGGCAGGCTGCCGCATTCCCGGTTTCACCGCGACATCCACTGCGTCACCAAGTGGAGCAAGTTCGACACCGACTGGGAAGGGGTGCGGATCGACGACATCCTCGCCGCCGCCGGGCTCGACGCGCCGCCGATGCCCTTCGTGCTCGCCCACTCCCACGACGGTTACACCACCAATGTCCCCTACGCCGATCTTGCCGGCGACCGGGCGATGGTCGCCTTCGCCTTCGACGGCAGGCCGCTTTCCGCCGACCATGGCGGCCCGGCGCGGCTGCTGGTGCCGCACCTCTATTTCTGGAAGTCGGCCAAATGGGTTAACGCGCTCCAGTTCACCACCCGCGACGAGCCCGGCTTCTGGGAGTTGCGCGGCTATCACATCTACGGCGACCCGTGGAAGGAGCAGCGCTTCACCGGCGACTGAGGCTCACTTCAGCGTGTCGAACCATGCCTTCCATTCCGCTGCCGCCTTGCCGAAGGTGCCGCGGTGGCTGGTCGGGCCGGTTGAGATCGCCATGACCTTGTCGTTCCCGGCGCCCATCGCCTCCTGGTAGGTCATGGCGAGCCGGCCGAGGCCGATGCTGATCACCTCGTCCTGGTCGCCGTAGTAGTTGTGGACCGGCGTCCCGATCACCCACCGATAGGCCTGGTTCGCCGCCAGGAGCCGGCCATAGGCGGAGGCGGCGAAGAACCGGGGGTCGAAATATTCGGGGCGGATCAGGGCGTGGAGGTCCGTCGGGATGTCGGTCGCGGTGATCGGCTCGCGGAGGTAGGCCTTCCGCGCGATGTCGTAGGTGTCCTCGGTGAACAGCGAGCGGGCGAGGCCCGGCACCGCATAGTAGTTCTCGTAGGCGAAGGCCGAGAGGATGAAGAGCGTGTTGACCCAGCCGGCGTCGATCGGCCGCGGGAAGCTGAGGAAGCCGTTGAGGGCGACGAAGATGTCGACCGGCGCGCTGGCAGTGGCGGCGGCCGCCACCGGCACGCCGGACGCCTCGAGCTTCTCGAGGAAGGCCATCGTCACGTAGCCGCCCTGCGACCAGCCGGCGAGGAAGACGGGCGCGGGCTCGATCCCGAGATCGGCGAGCACGGGCCTTGCCGCCGCCAGCATGTCGAAGGTCGCCTGCTGGTGGCTGGCCTTGACCACGTAGCCCTCGGGCTCGGCCGTGTCCCCCATGCCGAAATAGTCGGCCCCGACCAGCGCATAGCCCTGCCCGGCGAAGAGGGCGATCATCAGCTGGGTCTCCGGCGACTGCTCGGGGAAGGACGGCACCTCCTCCTTCCCGTAGACGGTGCCGTGCTGGTAGGAGACCAGCGGCAGCGTCCCGCTGGCGCCCTCGGGCACCGCGACGAGCCCGGTGGCGACGATCGGCCGGTTGTTCTGCTCGGGCACGACCGAGGGATAGCTCACCCGGTAGAGCCGCACCCCACGGGTCGCCGCCGGGTAGTCGGCGGTCACGCCGGTGAAGGCGGGACTGTCGGTGTCGAGGATCTTGTTCAGCCGGTCGACGTCCCAGGTGGCGATCCGTTCGTATTGGACGCCGGAGGCGACGCCGGGCGCCTCCGTGTCGTCCGCGACCGCCGCGGCCGGGGGCCCCCCCCCGCGCCACCCC
>JAEZEN010000047.1 GCA_023433185.1 Pseudomonadota bacterium
GTGCGGGCCTGATGTTCGCCCTCGGTCTCGCCATTGGTGCCGGCGGATGCTCGCAGACGACCCAGGTGGCGACGACGGAAGCGGCGATCACAGGCCCGCTGGTGCTCGATTCCGCTCCCGGGGCCAATCCCACGCCGCTCGACTCGGCGGCGGTCGAAACGGCACCGGCACCGGTGGCCGCCGCACCGACCCCTGCGCCGGCACCGGTAGCCGCCGCACCGGCTCCTGCGCCGGCCGCGGCGCAGCCCGTCCAGCCGACCGCGCTTCAGACCGAGCCGATGCCGACGACGGCGGCCGGCCCGACGGCGGAGGAGGGGCAGTTCCCCAACATCAACAAGCCGCCGGCGCAGCCGGGCGGCCCCCTGCTGCCCGAGGCGACGCGGGCCCAGATCATCGCCGATCTCGAGAAGCTGCGCGCCGGACAGCAGTCGGCGGGCGGCGGAGGCGGGGGCAGCGCAACGGACCTCGCCACCCAGGCCCAGACCCACGGTCAAGCGGCGATCCAGCGGATCGAGGAATGTTCGGCCGAAGGCGCACTCCAGAACAACCCGGCCTGCGCGCCGGCGGATTGACGGCCGGGCCCGGCGCCTTCGGGGATAGTCACGTCACAATCCGTCGGCCCGTGGCCGGCGAAACGCGGGTGAAAGGGAAGCGATGAGCGAGTTCTTCAGCGTGCGGCGCCTGCCGCCCTACGTCTTCGAGCAGGTCAACAGGCTCAAGGCGAGCGCTCGCGCGGCCGGCGCCGACATCATCGACCTCGGCATGGGCAACCCCGACCTGCCGACACCCAGGCATATCGTCGAGAAGCTCGCCGACACCGCCCGCCGCGACGATACGCACGGCTACTCGGCGTCGCGCGGCATCAACGGCCTGAGGCGCGCCCAGGCCGCCTATTACGGCCGCCGTTTCGGGGTCAAGCTCGACCCCAACAGCCAGGTGATCGTCACGATCGGCTCCAAGGAAGGCTTCGCCAACATGGCGCAGGCGATCACCGCGCCGGGCGATGTCGTCCTCTGCCCGAACCCGAGCTATCCGATCCACGCCTTCGGCTTCCTCATGGCCGGTGGCGTCATCCGCTCGCTGCCGGCGGCGCCCGACGAGACCTACTTCCGGGCCCTCGAACGCGCGGTGATGCACTCGATCCCGAAGCCGGTGGCCGTCGTCGTCTGCTATCCGTCGAACCCGACGGCGCATGTCGCCGATCTCGACTTCTATCGCGATCTCATCAGCTTCGCCCGGCGGAACGACCTCATCGTCCTGTCCGATCTGGCCTATTCGGAGGTCTATTTCGAGGGCGAGCCGCCACCCTCGATCCTCCAGGTGCCGGGGGCCATGGATGTCGCCGTCGAGTTCACCTCGATGTCGAAGACCTTCTCGATGGCGGGCTGGCGCGTCGGCTTCGCCGTCGGCAACGAGCGGCTGATCGCGGCGCTGTCGCGGGTGAAGTCGTACCTCGACTACGGCGCCTTCACGCCGATCCAGGTGGCGGCGACGGCGGCGCTCAACGGCCCGGAGGACTGCATCGACGAGATGCGGCAGACCTACAAGCGCCGCCGCGACGCGCTCGTCGACAGCTTCGGCCGGGCCGGGTGGGAGATCCCTGCGCCGCAGGCCTCGATGTTCGCCTGGGCGCCGGTGCCGGAAGCGTTCCGTTCGCTCGGCTCGCTCGAGTTCTCGAAGCTCCTCATCGAGAAGGCCGATGTCGCCGTCGCGCCGGGTATCGGCTTCGGCGAGCACGGTGACGAGTATGTGCGCATCGCCCTCGTCGAGAACGAGCAGCGCATCCGCCAGGCTGCGCGAAACCTCCGCCGTTTCCTTGAAACCGCGGACAAGACGTTGCACAACGTCGTCTCGCTCGCCGCGGCGCGATAGAAGGGCACCGGCGGGCGCCGGATCATCCCTCGGCCACCACCCTTCGGGCGGGCGGCCGGCTCACATGACGAGGGCCTTCCCCATGAATGCGCCGCTTCGCCTCGGCGTCGCCGGGCTCGGCACTGTCGGTGCGGCGCTGGTGCGCCTCATCGACCGCCACGGCAACGATCTCGCCGTCCGCTGCGGGCGGCCGATTTCCCTCACCGGGGTCTCCGCCCGCGACCGCACCCGCGACCGCGGCATCGACCTGTCCCGCGCGACGTGGTTCGACGACCCGATGGCGCTCGCCCGCGACCCCGGCAGCGACGTCTTCGTCGAATTGATGGGCGGGGCCGACGGCGCCGCTGCCGAGTCGGTGGCGGCGGCAATCGATGCCGGCAAGCATGTCGTGACGGCCAACAAGGCGCTTCTTGCCGCCCATGGCGCGGCGCTCGCACGGCGCGCGGAAGCGAAGGGCGTCAGCCTCAATTTCGAGGCGGCGGCGGCCGGCGGCATCCCGATCATCAAGACCCTGCGCGAGACGCTTGCCGGCAACACCGTCAACCGGATCTACGGCATCCTCAACGGCACCTCGAACTACATCCTCACGCGGATGGAGCAGGAGGGCCTGTCGTTCGAGGACTGCCTGGCGGACGCCCAGCGCCTCGGCTATGCCGAGGCCGACCCGACCTTCGACATCGGTGGTCACGACGCCGCGCACAAGCTCGCGCTCCTCACCGCGATCGCCTTCGGTACCGAGGTCGATGCCGACGCGATCTACGTCGAGGGCATCTCGACGATCCGCACCGCCGACATCGAGGCCGCCGACGAGCTCGGCTACCGGATCAAGCTGCTCGGCGTCGCCTCGCGCACCGACTCCGGCATCGAGCAGCGCGTGCATCCCGCCATGGTGCCGAAGTCCTCGACCATCGCCCGGATCGACGGTGTGACCAATGCGGTCGCCGTCGAGGCCGACTTCGTCGGCCAGCTCGTCCTCTCGGGTCCGGGCGCCGGCGGCGAGGCGACGGCCTCATCGGTCATGAGCGACATCGCCGATATCGCCCGCGGCGACCGGATCGGCACTTTCGGCCGGCCGGCATCGGAGCTCGAGACCTACCGCCGCGCGGCGATGCGGACCCATGAGGGCGGCTACTACGTCCGGCTTGCGGTCTACGACCGGCCGGGGGCCTTCGCGGCCATCGCCCAGCGCATGGCGGACCGGGGCATCTCGCTCGAATCGATCGTGCAGCGGAAGCGCGCCCCGAAGTCGGCAGCGCCCGAGCATCTCGTCCCGATCGAGCCCCAGCCGGTGATCATGATCACCTACGAGACGACGGAGGAAGCCATCCGCGACGCGCTCGACGCGATCCTGGCCGACGGACATATCTCCGAGGCACCGCAGATGCTAAGGATCGAGGAACTGGGCTGACGTCCGGGGAGGACTTCCGATGAACCAGCAGGCGCGCTTTCCGAAGGGCCCGGCGCTCGATCGCATCCTGACCCTCGAACTCGCCCGCGTGACCGAGCGCGCGGCGGTCGCCGCCGCCCGCCTCCGCGGCCGCGGCGACGAGCACGCGGCCGATCAGGCGGCGGTGGACGCGATGCGCCGCGAGCTCAACATGCGGCCGATCGAGGGGCGCGTGGTGATCGGGGAGGGCGAGCGCGACGAGGCGCCGATGCTG
>JAEZEN010000055.1 GCA_023433185.1 Pseudomonadota bacterium
CGCAGGATGAGCGCGAAAAGCTGTTCTTCCGCAACGCCGAGCGCGTCTACCGCCTCGGCGGACGCCCCTAGTCCAGCGGCGCGCCGAGCCGGGTGGCGATCACGCGCGCAATGCGTTCGGCGACCTCGTGCTTGCCCAACTCCGGCCACGGTTCGGCACCGTCGGGCGAAATTAGTGTCACACGGTTGCGATCTCCGCCCATCACATTGCCGGACACGTCGTTGGCGACGATCAGGTCGGCGCCCTTCCTCGCGAGCTTGGCCTCCGCATTGCGAAGAAGATCATCCGTTTCGGCAGCGAACCCGACAACCAGCTGCGGACGATGCTCGTGCCGCGCGATGGTCGCAAGGATATCCGGATTCTCGACGAGCCCGAGCGAAGGCGGACCATTGTCGATCGTCTTCTTCATCTTCCGGTCGGAGACCGTGGCGACCCGCCAGTCCGCGACGGCCGCAACGAACACCGCGGCGTCCGCCGGCAGGCGCTGCTCGACAGCCGCCAGCATCTGCCCTGCGGTCTCGACGTGGACGATCGTCACGCCCCGCGGGTCGTCGATTGCTACCGGACCGCTTACGAGGTGGACCTCCGCACCCAGCCGCACCAGGGCGGCGGCAATCGCATGGCCCTGCTTTCCCGACGAGCGGTTGGCGATATAGCGCACAGGATCGATCGGCTCGTGCGTCGGCCCCGACGTGACGATGATTCGCCGTCCGGCGAGCGGCCGGTCGGCATCTGCGTCCAGCATGGCGACGATCGCCGCAAGAATCTCCGGCGCTTCTGCCATCCGGCCCACGCCAGCCTCACCCGCCTCGGCCATTGCCCCGGCATTGGGCCCGACGAAGCGCACGCCGTCGGCCGAGAGGGTCTCCCGGTTTCGCCGCGTCGCCGGATGGGCCCACATTTTCGGGTTCATGGCGGGCGCCATCAACAGCGGCTTGTCGGATGCGAGGAGCGTCGCCGTCGCGAGGTCGCCGGCGATCCCGGCGGCATGTTTCGCCATCAGGTCGGCGGTCGCCGGCGCGACGACGATCAGGTCGGCTTCCCGGGACAGCCGGATATGGCCGACATCAAGCTCGTCATTTCGATCGAACAGATCCGAAAACACCCGGTCCGCGCTCAGCGTGCCGACGGCCAGCGGGGTCACGAAATGGCCCGCCGCCTCCGTCATGATGCAACGCACGCGTGCGCCCTCGTCGCGCAGCCGCCGGATCAGTTCGAGCGACTTGTAGGCCGCGATGCCACCACCGATGACGAGAAGTATCCGGCGATCAGGGAGTTTCATCAGCGCCCCTCCCCGGGCATGTCTGGCTGGCTGGGGCGCTAGGATTCGAACCTAGGAATGGCGGTACCAAAAACCGCTGCCTTACCACTTGGCGACGCCCCAACGGCGCGCGTCCTACACGCTTTGCGGGGGCCTCGCAACCAAGTGGCCGGCTCGTCGATCAGGCCGCTTGAACCCGGCGCGACCCGCCGCTATAAGGCCGCGGTTCACCCCGCCTCGCGGCAGGGTCGAATTTCCCTGACGGAGTATAGCGCAGCCTGGTAGCGCACCTGCTTCGGGAGCAGGGGGTCGCAAGTTCAAATCTTGCTACTCCGACCAGTCAAGCCGGGCCTCGCGAGGGGCCCGGCTTTTCCTTTGCGGGTGGCTGCGTCAGTGGGCGCTGCGCAGATACTGCGCGGGCGGCGTCGAAAGCGACCGCCACGTGGTCACGGCGCCTGCCGTCACGGTGACGACAATCGCGCCGGCAACGACGATCGCAATCAGCCCCGGATCGGCCGCAAAGCCAACATCCAGAGCATTTTCCGTGATCGCCCATGCCGCGACGGCGCCGATCAGCGTGGCAACGAGCGCGGCGTAGGCGGCGAGGACGCCGTACTCGATCGCAAAGATCCACAGGACGTGCCCGCGGGTAGCGCCGAGGACCTTGTGAACAACCGCGTCAGATTCGCGCTGCTTGCGGCCAGCCGCCATCGTCCCCGAAAGAACCAGCAGGCCGTTGATCACGGCAAGGCTGCCCACGATGTTCACCGCGGTCGCGAGCTGACCGAGCACACCCACGGCCTGCCGCAGGGCGTCGCCGATCGCAATGAACGCAACCTCCGGGAAGGTTCGTGTCAGGCTTCGCTCGAGATCTTCCTCAAGCCCGGGGGCGGCCTTGAGGGACCCCAGGTAGGTGGCCGGATAGTTCGACACCTCGCCCGGCGAGAATATGACGACGAAGCTGAGGCCGATCAGCCACTGGAAATCGCGGAAATTGGCGACACGCGCCTCGATGGTGTCGCCGAAGATGTCGAACTCGATGATATCGCCGACCTCAACGCCGAGCTCGCGACGCATCGCTGTATGGAGGGAGATCAGCGGCGGGCCGGCGTTGTCGGCCGGCCACCACTCGCCCTCGACGATCGTGCCGTCGATCGGCGGTTCCGCGCGCCAGGTCACCGGGATGTCCGGTCCGAGCAGGAAGCTTGCCTGCTCGCCCACGTCCTCGATGGTGCTGGCATCGACGCCCTTCACCCGGGTTACGCGGGCCCGGATCGAGGGGCTCCATTCGAGCCGCATCAGCGAGGCTTCGTTCTCCTGGATTTCGCGCAGCATCTCGATCTCGTCGTCGAACAGGTCGGTCGCTACGAAGGTCGGGGCGTCCCGGCTGACGGCGCCGAGGAGCTGGTTCTGCAGGTTGGCATTGAGCAGCGCGACGACCAGCAGCATCGACAGGCCGAGCCCGATCGAGAGGATCACCACCGTTGCCGGGGATCCCGGCCGGTAGATGTTGCGCAAGGCATAGCGCACGTTGCGCGGACCGACCGAGGGCAGTCTAGACAGCACCGACTGGAGCAGCCACGCGGCGGCCCGCAGTACGATGAAGGCGACGACCACGCCAACCGCGTACGCCGTGACAAGGAACACGTCCCGTGTGCTGTAGACGGCAAGGAGATAGATGCCAAGAACGGCAAGGGCGACCGGAACGCTCGTCGAGGGGTGCCAGATCTCGCGCGCGGTCGCCTTGGGCAGCGAGGTTCCGAGTGTGCGGAACAGCACGGCCGGACTGATGTTTCGTGCCCGCGCCAGCGGCAGGTACGAAAAGGCGAAGCCCGCAAGAATGCCGAAGCCTGCCGCGATCGAGAGGGCCGGCACGTCGATCGAGGACGGCAGATTGACTGCCAGCGCGCGGCCGACGAAGGGAAGCGCGATCGCCGACGAAATGGCCCCCGCGATGATGCCGATGCCGACGCCGAGGAACGTCAGGACGGCGACCTGGCTGAGAAAATGGGTCAGCACCCTGGCGCCCGTGGCGCCCATGCTGCGCATGGTCGCGATCGAGCGCTGCCGCTCGCCGATATAGGACGTCACGCCGGTGAACACGCCCACGCCACCGACGAGCAATGACGAGAGGCCGACGATGAGGAGGAAGCGGGTGAACAGGTCGTAGTAGCGCGCAAGGTCGCCGGCGGCGTCGCGCGGCGAACGGACGGTCCATGTGCGGTCGTTGAACGCCGTCTCGATCGATGCCTTCGCCTCGTCATAGGTCTGACCATCGAGCTGGATCTTGTAGCGCCGCTGGGTCAGAAGGCCCGGCAGCGGCGGCCGCAGGTCCGTCATGGTTGCAACCGCTGCATCGGATATGACCATCAGCAGGCCCAGCCGGAACCCTCTGACCGCGCCATCGGGCAGGCCGGTGACAAGGCCGCGGACCTCGAATTCAGTCCGCCCGACGGAGAAGCGGCCCCCGGTCGCCAGTCCCAGTGCGGTGAGCAGTTCAGGGTGGACGAGCGCACCATGGACGCCGTCGACCGGCGCGAGGATGGTCCAGGGCTTGCCGCCGGGCCGAAGCTGCGGGCTCGTGACATTGCCGAGCAGAGGATAGTTTTCGCCGACGGCGGCGATGTCGACGAGAGTGCTGAAGTCGCCCGCCGCGGCGCGTGCGGTGGTATCGACGACATGGGTCACCTGCCCCAGCGTTTCGAGCACCTGCAGTTCTTCGGGGGTGGCGTCCCGGTCAGGGCGGGAGGCCTCGAGGTCGCCGCCCATCAGCACCGTCGCGTCGCGTACCACGGCATCGCGCAGGCCCGCGCCGACCGAACCCACGGCAGCAATCACCGCAGTGCCGAGCGCAAGGCAGGCGATCAGGATGCCGAACCGGCGCAGATCGCCCCTCAGGTCGAGGAGCCCGATCCGCACCCAGCCCAGGAAGCGGTTCATTCGGCTGCCGCCTCGCCCTCGGCGCCGAGGTGCCCGCGGTTCATGTAGAGCCGCCGGTCGGCGCGCTCGGCAAGTGCCCGATCATGGGTGATCAGGAACACCGCCGTATGGTTGCGTCGGGCGAGGTCGAACATCATCTCGATGACCCGCGCGCCCGAATCCTGGTCGAGGTTGCCGGTCGGCTCGTCGGCAAAGAGCAGCGGCGGCTTGGTGACCATCGACCTTGCGAGCGCAACGCGCTGCTGCTCGCCGCCCGACAGGGTGCTCGGCAGGTGGTTGAGCCGGCCACCCAGCCCGACCTGCTCGAGCGCCGCGATGGCCGCGGTGCGCATTTCCGCAGAGGTCATGCCCATCTCGGCGATCTCGAGCGCGAGCATGACATTCTCGAGCGCGGTCAGCGACGGGATCAGGTGGAAGTTCTGGAAGATGATGCCGACGTTGCGGCGGCGGAACTCGGCGAGCCCGTCCTCATCGAGGTGGGTGATGTCCTGTCCGGCGATGCGGACCGTGCCGCCGGTCGCCTTCTCGAGCCCCGCGAGGACCATCAGGAGCGAAGTCTTGCCGCTGCCGGAGGGGCCGACGACGGCGACGACTTCGCCCGCCTCTACCGTCAGGTCGACATCGCGCAGGATATGGAGCGGCTCCTTGCCCGACATCAGGCGAAGGTTCACCCCGGTAGCTTCTACGACAATGTTCGACATACCCCCGCCACATCCTGCGGCCCGTGGAACCGCCGCGGCGGCGGTCGGACTGGTAACCGGCGCATCACGATCGCGCCGGGCGCCGGCTATTGCCGGCTGAAGGAGACGTTGGCATTCATCGTGCTGCCGCTGTCGTGCATCAGGTAGTTGAAGCCCAGCCCTATGGTGCCGTTGCCGAGCGAGACCTGGGCGGTGATGGTCATGTCGCCCTGTTCGGTGCGATCGCGCTCGCGCAGGTCGAAGACCACGCCGTCGCCCTGCTTGCGGCCGATAGCGACGCCGGAGAAGGTCGCGTTCGAGCTCATCGCCGCCTCGTAGCGGTTGTTCGCATCGATGTAGGCGATGGTACCGGCGACAGAGAGATTGAGCCCGGCCACCGCGCACCGACCAGCGTAGTTGATCTTGCCCTGGTTGCCCTGGGTGACGGTGACGCGACAGGTGAAATTCTCGTTCTGATCGCCGCCGGTCAGCTGCCCCTGCCCCCGCCAGTTGCCGATGTAGGACTGGAGGTAAGCAACCTCCGCCGGTCCCGCGACGGCGGGGGTCGCAGCGGAGAGGGCGCCAGACATGGCGATCGCCACGCCAAGGCCGGCCAGAGAAGCAATGCGGTTCATCAGAGCCTCCGAAAGAGCAGGTGCGCTATTGGCAGGTTCGAACAGGGGGTTGGAATGTGGTCACGCGCGACGCCGCAACAGGCCCCACGCGCCCGTGACGGTCAGGGCCGCAAGCGCCATCTTGAGGACATCCCACACGATGAAGGGCTGGACGGCGACGCGGAAGGCAGACCCCAGGATGTCGGCCGGGTCGATCCAGGACGCGCCGGACGACATGGCGATCAGCCAGAGGAAGCCGAAGGTGAAGGAGATCGCGTTGGCGCCAACCATCGCGGCAAACAGCGGAAGCACCCGGCCCGAGGCGCCCCCGTCGGCTGCCCGGCCGATGACATAGGCCATGGGGAGCCAGCCCAGGATGAAGCCGAACGTCGGTGACATCAGGTATTGCGGGCCACCGCCGCCGGCAAAGACCGGCAGCCCGGAGAGGCCCTGCACGATGTAGAGCAGCACGGTGGCAACGCCGATGCGCCAGCCGAAAGCGGCGGCAAGCAGGGCGACCGCGAACGACTGCAGGGTCACCGGAACCGGCAGGACCGGGACGCTGATGCGGGCGGCAATGGCAAGGACAGCAGTGCCGAGAATGACCGTCGCCACGTTGGCCCACAGCCGACCCACCTGCGTGCGGGGCTGGACAAGACCGAGAAGAGTGTTGGGAGTGGTCAAGCTGAGCGCCATTGCGGTACGATCCCTCGAGCGAATTGGAGCGAGTCTGTCGCCTATTTTGGACGCGATAGCAACACCACCGCCGGGACTTGCCCTCGATACGGCATTTGAACCGCAGCACGGCGAAGCGGTGCCGATCGCCCCGGGAATCATGCGGATCACCGCGCCGAACGAAAGCCCCTATACGTTCCGCGGAACCAACACTTACGTGATCGGCGGGGAAAGCGTCGCGGTGATCGACCCGGGCCCCGATCTTCCCGGCCATCTCGACGCGCTCCGACAGGCGATCGGCGGACGGCCCCTCGAGGCGATCCTGCTGACCCACACGCACCGGGACCATTGCGCGCTCGCACCCCGGCTCGCTGCGGAAACCGCGACGCCGCTCTGGTTTGCCGGCGCGCACGATGTCTCTACGAAACCCCATGGCGCGGCGCAGGCAGCGATCCGCGGGGAAGCGGATGCGACGCTGACGCCGGCGCGCGTGCTGCGACACGGGGAGCGGTTCGGCATCGCCGGCATGGTGCTTGATGTCCATGGAACGCCGGGCCACTGCGCGAACCACCTCGCCTTCGGCGTGACCGGCACGCCGTACATCTTCACGGGCGACCATGTGATGGGTTGGAGTTCCACGCTGATCGCGCCGCCCGATGGCTCGCTCCGCGACTATTTCAGCTCCCTCGACCGGCTGATCCGGGCACCGCAATCGCAGTATCTGCCGGGACACGGGGGGCTCATCCCCGAGGGCCGGGACTTCGCGCGCGCCCTTCGGGGGCACCGCGAGGGCCGGAACAGGCAGATCCTCGCCGCTCTTCAGCGCGGGCCGCAAAGCGTTCCTGCCCTTCTCAGGGCAGTCTATCCGGGGATCGCCCGGCCCCTTCGCGCCGCGGCGCGGCTCACCCTCGAGGCCCACATTGCCTATCTCACCGAGCAGGGTCAGGTGGCGATGGCATCCGGCCTGCTCGGCGCAAAGGTCCGGCTCTCGGGAGCGTCCGAAGTATAGAGCGGCGCGGCCGGCGGGGGCAGCCGGGTTGAGGGCG
>JAEZEN010000107.1 GCA_023433185.1 Pseudomonadota bacterium
CGCCGGGCGTGACGGTGGCGACCGTCGGCTTCGTCGCGCTCGGCCTTGGGGGCTCGGTCGGCTTTCCGCTCGCGGTGAGCGCCGCCGCGCGCCGCACCGACCGACCGGCCGCGACCAACGTCGCCGCGCTGGCGCTGTTCGCCAACGCCGCCACGATGATCGCCGTCACGGCCATCGGCTTCGTCGCCGATGCCGCCGGCATGCGGATCGCGCTGGCCATCGCGCTGCCGGTGATCGTCGCCAGTGCGCTCCTTGCCGGCGAATTGCTGCCGCGGGCAGGGCGCCCCCGGTCCGTCGGCCCGGCGTCGTAGCGGGAGGGTCTCATGGTCGGCGCCGTCACGAAGGAAGGGGGAACGGGGGGCGTGCCGGCGCCGGGCCAGTTGACGCCCGCCCGCCTGATCATGAGCGTGTTCGTGCTCCACGCCATCGGCTTCGCCAACATCTGGCCGCGCATCCCGGACCTCCAGGCGCGGCTCGGGATCGGGCCGGGCGAGCTGTCGATCGCCATGCTCGGCCTGCCGGTCGCCACCATCCTCGCGGTGCCCTTCGCCGGCAGCCTCATCTCCTCGTTCGGCGCCCGCAGCATCCTCCGGATCGCGCTGCCGCTCACCATCCTCGGCATCGCGCTGCCCGGCTGGGCCTTCGACGTGACCAGCCTCTTCGCCGCGCTCTTCGTGATCGGCCTCAGCTACCCGGTGGTCGACATCGCCATGAACGTCGAGGCCGACCGCATCGAGCGGGCGGGCGGCCGCCGCATCATGAGCACCTGCCACGGCTGCTGGAGCATCGGCGCCGTCGCCGGCGGCCTGATCGCGACCGGGTTCATGACCCTCGGCGTGCCGCCGGGCTGGCACCTGCTGGCGGTCTCGCTCGGCTTCCTGCCGTTCGCGCTCCTCGTCCCGCGCCTCCTGCCCGAGGTGGGGCGGAGCGCCGCCACCGGCCGCCTCGCCTTCACGCTGCCGTCGCGCGGCATCCTCGGCCTCTGCATGTTCCTGTTCGGGACGCTGATGGTCGAGGTGACGGCGCGGAACTGGGGCGCGGTCTACGTCACCGATGTGCTGAAGGCCGAGCCGGTCTATGCCGGACTGACCTACAGCGCCTTCGCCTTCTTCATGGCGCTGGGACGCTTCGTCGGCGACCGGGCGGTCGACCGCTTCGGCGCGGTGCGCGTCGCCCGCGGCTCCACCCTCCTCGCCTTCGCCGGGCTCGCACTCGTGGTCTTCGCCGGCTCGCCGGTCGAGGTCATCGTCGGCTTCGCCATGGCCGGCCTCGGCGTCGCCACCGGCTTCCCGCTCTCGGCGACGGCGGCCGCGGGCCGCGGCGACCTGCCGCCGGCGGTCAACGTCGCCGCGCTCCAGGTGATCGGCGTCGGCGCCTTCCTCCTCACCCCGCCGCTGATCGGCGGCGTCGCCGAACTCGCGGGGTTGCGCGTCGGCATCGCCGTCGTGCTACCCATGATCGTCGTCAGCTTCGTCCTGGCGCGAGAACTGACGCGGAAGGTGGGAGCGGCGGCGGACGGGCTGAAGGCGTGACCGCCCGGACAACACAGGGAGCGTCCGTGCGCGATGGACATCGAGTTTCCCATTGAATTCATCGTTCCGGGAACTCCGGTGTCGTTCCAGGCGGCGCGGACCGCGTCGAAGGAGCAATGGAAGGCGCGCGTCAGGGCCGCCAGCACCACGGCTCTTCCGGCCCCGCACTTCGTCTCGGGGGACCGGATGGCAGTTACGCTCTACTACCTGCCCGAGGCGCGGATGCAGGGCGACATCGACAACATCGTGAAGCTTGTGCTCGACGCCCTCTGCAAGCACATCTATCTTGATGACGCGCAGGTCGAGCGCGTGGTCGTGCAGAAGTTCGAGCCCGGCAACGTGTTTCGCTTTCGAAGCCCATCGGCGGCCATGGTTGCCGCGATCAGCGGACCGAAGCCGGCGCTCTACGTGCGTGTTTCAGCCGACCCGTTCGAGGACCTGCGATGACGTTGACGGTGGAACGCGAAATCCTTGACCATGAGGTGGAGCGGCTGAGGGCCGAGGGCTTCGACGTATTTGTCGATCCCGGGCCGTCGCTTGTTCCGGATTTTCTTGGCTTGTATCGGCCGGATGCGGTTGCCCAGCGTGAGGGCCGCATGATCGCGCTCGAAGTGACGTCGCGAACGGGCGCTTCGCAGAAGAAGCTCGGAGAAATCGCCGCAATCTTCGAGCGTCACCCCGAGTGGGAGTTTCGAGTCGTTTGGGCGGAGCCGGCGGCGGGGGCCGCAGTCCTGCCTGTCCAGACGAAAGATGAGATCCGCGAGACCATCGCTGAGATCAGGAAATTGCGGGATCAAGGTCACTTCCGGCCCTCGTTCCTGCTTGGCTGGGCGGCCCTCGAGGCGGCGGCTCGGGCCGTTGCCGGCCCCCGGTTTGGACGCGCCCAGACGCCGGGGCGGCTGGTGCAGGTGCTCGGCGAGGAGGGCTATCTTACGCCCGACGAGACGGATGCGATCCGCAGTCTTGCGGAGAAGCGAAACCAACTTGTCCATGGAACGCTCGATGCTCCTGTAGGTCGGGAAGATGTCGACCAGCTCGTTCGCGCACTTGAGGCCGTGACGGCGGAAATCACCGCGTAGGTCGGTGTGGCACTGTGCGGAGCCCATGTTTGGCCGGCATGCTGTCACGCGGCATGGAAACCCCCGCCAAATCGTCGTATCCCAATTCCGAGCGCTTTGCCGAGGTGGGGCGCGGGCGTGCTGTTGGCCGAGGGAGATTGAGACGATGACACATGCGATCCGTGTCCACGAGGCCGGCGGGCCCGAGGTGCTCCGCTGGGAGGCGGTCGAGGTCGGCGAGCCCGGGCCGGGCGAGATCCGCCTCCGCCACCTCGCCACGGGCGTGAATTTCATCGACTGCTACTTCCGACAGGGTCTCTATCCGGCCCCCGGCGGCTATCCCTTCGTCCCCGGCGCCGAGGGCGCGGGCGTGGTCGAGGCGGTGGGCGAGGGCGTCAGCACGGTCGCCCCGGGCGACCGGGTCGTCTACCAGACCCATCTCGGGTCCTATTCCGAGGCCCGCATCCTGCCGGCCGACCGCGCCGTCAAGCTGCCCGACGGCATCGACCCCAGGGTCGCGGCGGCGGCGTTCCTCAAGGGCCTGACGGTCCAGTGCCTGATCCGGCGCACCTTCAAGGTCGAGGCCGGGCAGACCATCCTGTGGCATGCGGTCGCCGGCGGCGTCGGCCTGATCGCGGCGCAATGGGTGACGGCGCTCGGCGCGACGCTGATCGGCACCGTCGGCGACGACGCCAAGGCGGAGGCGGCGCGGGCCGCCGGCTGCACCCACGTCATCAACTACCGCACCGAGGATTTCGTCGCCCGCGTCAGGGAGATCACCAACGGGGAAGGGGTCGACTGCGTCTACGATTCGGTCGGCAAGGACACCTTCCCGGCTTCGCTCGACTGCCTCCGGCCGCTCGGCATGTTCGCCTCCTTCGGCCAGTCCTCGGGCCTGCCGCCGCCCTTCACGCTGGCAATGCTGCAGCAGAAGGGCGCGCTGTTCGCCACCCGGCCGACGATCATGACCTATCTCGCCAAGCGGCCCGACCTCGACCGCTCGGCGGCCGAACTGTTCGCCGCGCTCGCCGACGGCACGGTGAAGATGGCAATCAACCAGGAATGGCCGCTCCGCGAGGCCGCCGAGGCGCATCGGGCCCTCGAGAGCCGCCGGACCACCGGGGCCACGGTGCTGACGCCGTAGCCAACGCCCACTTGAGAAGCATCCTGCCGAAAAATAGCGTTTGATCAGGTTTTGGGCATAATCCATTGTCGCAGCGGTGCAACCCGCCTCCCGCGGGTTCATCCGGACGGCAGCGCAGGCATGGCTCACAGGTGTCGCTCATGGGGCGGCTGACAACACACGTCCTCGACACGGCGCTCGGCCGCCCGGCTTCCGGACTGGCGATCGATCTCGTGCGCCTCGATTCCGGCGAGCGCGCGCTCGGCTCGGCGGTGACCAATGCCGACGGCCGGGTCGACCGGGCGCTTCTCGAGGGCAGCGCCTTCGAGCCGGGCACCTACGAGCTCCGCTTCCATGCCGGCGACTATCTCCGCGCCAACTTCAAGCTGCTCGCCCCGACCTTCCTCGACCTGATCCCGATCCGCTTCGGCATCGCCTCGCCGGACGAGCACTACCACGTGCCGCTCCTGCTCTCGCCCTACGGCTACAGCACCTACCGCGGAAGCTGACTGGGACATGCGCAAGACGATAAGGCTGATCCGCAAGGGCCGAATGGTCGAGCTGGCGAGCATCGCGCCGGCGACCATGCTCCTCGACTACCTCCGCGAGGTCGAGGGGGCGAAGGGCACCAAGGAGGGCTGCCGCGAAGGCGACTGCGGCGCCTGTACGGTCGCCGTCGGCCGCCTCCGGGACGGGCGCCTCACCTACGAGCCGGTCAATGCCTGCATCCAGCTGCTCGCCCAGGTCGACGGCTGCGAGGTGGTGACGGTGGAGGACCTTGCGGAGGAGGATGGCGGGCTGCATCCGATCCAGGACGCCATGGTCGAGCACAACGGCTCGCAGTGCGGCTTCTGCACGCCGGGCTTCGTGATGAGCCTGTTCACGCTCTTCCACGCCACCAAGGGGGAGGTGACCCGCGACGAGGTCAACGACTGGATCGCCGGCAACCTGTGCCGCTGCACCGGCTACCGGCCGATCGTCGATGCCGCCGTCGACGCCTGCGCGAAGTCGCGGCGGGACCGCTTCACCGCGAATTCCGGCGATACCGCCGGGCTGCTGTCGTTCCTCGCCGACCGGGACGACCTGTTCGTCGGCGACGAGGAGCGCTTCGTCGCCGCCCCGGCGACGGTCGACGGGCTGGCGGCGCTCTACGAGCGCCATCCGGAGGCGACGGTCGTCTCGGGCGCGACCGATGTCGGCC
>JAEZEN010000125.1 GCA_023433185.1 Pseudomonadota bacterium
GTGCGAACCGGAAGGGCTTTGAATGAGGTTACCGCGCTGCATTACGCAGCGAGGCGAGCCTCGGCATAGTTGTCGTTGGCAACTATATGCTTGGCCCGATAACGGTGGATACCATGCCGAGCGAAAGTCCACCCTTTACGCCCCCGTCGATCCTGTTTCGCCCCCGCCGGAAACCGCGCCGCCTGTCGCGGGCTCTGGTGGAGGCGCCGGGCACTGCCCCCGGGTCCGAAGGTTTATTGCGATGGCCGTTTATCGCCATATCCGGATTGCTCCGGCACGAGCGAATATAGGCATCTTTGCCGGCAATGCAACGCGGCCCGGAACGGCGCCGGGCCGCGCGCGGGACCGCGGTCAGGCGATCAGGAAATCCTTGTGGCTGAGTTCGGCGCCGTTGGCGATCCGCCCGAAGACCTGGGCGTCCAACGGGTCGACGACCCCGTCCTTTGTATAGGACATGTTTCCGCTGCTCGGATCGTAGATGACGCTCTTCTTGCTGCCGTCGTAGTCGTCGATCAGGAAGAACTTGCCCTCCTTCAGCGTGCCCTTCTTTCCGATCCCGTCGAAGGCGCTTTTCGAGAGCTGGATCTTGTCCTTGCCCTTCTGGAAGTCCTCGATCTGAGAATAATTGCCGCCCCCCAGCGCGGCCGAGAAGGCGAAGGTATCCTTGCCGGCGCCGCCGGTCAGGTAGTTGACCCCTTCGCCACCGTCGAGGAAATCGTTGCCCTTGCCGCCGAACATGGTGTCGCCACCGCCCCCGCCGTAGAGCTTGTCCTTGCCCGCACCGCCATAGATCGTATCGTCGCCATCGTTGCCCTTGATGACGTCGTTGCCCGCGAAGCCGTAGAGGGCGTCGGCTTCGGTGGACCCCTTGATCTTGTCGTTCCCGCTGAAGACCTTGGGCTCCCAGTCGCCCTCGAACAGCTTGTTCGCCTTCTTCTTCGTGGTCTCGATCTGGGAGATCTTGAACCAGAACGTGTCGTCCTGAGTCACCTTCAAAGAGAGATCGCCGTTCTTGTATTTCGACTGGACGCCGATCGTCGCGGCGGTCGAGGATCCGAACGGTTTGTAGCCGTCGAGGACCGAAAGGTCGCTGTTATCGACAGCAATCGTCTTCGCTACGAACTTGACCATGGGAAAGCCTCCTCTGATGCCGGGCTAAGAAATGACCCGACCGGTGCCATGTCAGTGATCGCGTTCACAGGCGTGCGGGGTTTTCCTCCCGGGCAGCGCCCCCAGCCCCGGATCGGAAGATATCACGAGGGCCTCGGCATGGTCACGCGCGCCGAGGGGGCCTCGCGTTCAGCCCGGGTCGAGCTCGGGCCGGCGAAGGCGCTCGCCCTTCGCGAGCATCACCCCGTTGACGCTCGCCACGCCCATCTCGATGCTCTCGGCGATCCGACGCGCGCGCTCGATGAAATGCGCCGCGGCCCTCGGCGGGCAGAGGTCGGCGGCCGCCGCCTCGAACAGGGCGAGCCAGCGGTCGAAATGCCGGCCGTCGACCGGCAGCATCAGGTGCTTCCGCATCGGCTGGCCGTGGTAGCGCCCCGTCATCAGCGCGACCGACGACCAGAAGGCGAACATCTGCGCGAGATGCGGCTCCCAGTCGACGATCCGGGCGGCGAACACCGGCCCGAGGAGCGGATCTTCGCGAACCCGGTCGTAGAAGGCGCGCACCAGCCGCTCGATCATCGCCTCGTCGATGCCGGTTTCGGCCGAGACCGCCTGCGTCACCCGGGCGCGACGCTCCGCATGCGACAGGTCTTCCTCTCGGTCGGTCATGAGCTGCTCCGTTGCCTCGCCACCGCATGGCACGGCGAGGGGCGGGACGGCAGGGGCCGGATCAAGTCCGCGTCACCGGGTCGCTATCCGGACCTCGGGCCATAGGCGCGGAGGAACATCGCGACCGCATTCCGGGCCGCGGCATCGACCTCCGCCTCGGTCGGCTTGTGACCCATCATCGCCGGCCCGCGGAGGTCCATGTTGACCAGGGCGATGAGCTGCCGCGCGGCGAGGTCGGGATCGTCGAGATCGAGCAGGCCGTCGTGGGCGAGCCGGCTGAGGCGCGACGAGACGGCCGACCAGACCCGTCCGGGACCGCGCTCGCGCCAGGCGGCGAACAGTTCCGGATAGCGGTGCCCTTCGGTCTCGACGAGCTTGTGGATGGCCGCCGCGCGCCGGTCGCACATGCATGTCGCGGCCAGCCGGCGCGCGAAGGCGACGAGCTCCGCCGTGAGGTCGACCGGCCGGTCGGTGAACGTGGCCAGCGCGGTGAAGAGGCCGGAACTGGCCCGCTCGGTCGTATCCTCGACGACGGCGGCGAACAGCTTCTCCTTGTCGCCGATCAGATTGTAGACGGTCTGGCGGGCCACCCCCGCCTCGGTGGCGATCATGTCGATGCTCGCCCCGGCGAAGCCCTCACGGGCGAAAACGCGGCTCGCCGCGTCGATGATCGCCGCCCGCCGCGGAACGGGGCCACGGGCGAATCCGGGGGTGCCGGAAGGCGCGTCCATCACATCTGTCATACTCGGGAAGATAAGGGGGCTTGACTATTTGGACAAGCGTGTCCAAAAATATGGACGTGACTGACGGACACGCGTCCGTCCGAGGCTTGGCGAAAAGCACGAACCGAGAAAATCCGCGACAGCCGGCACCGCAAGGGGCCGGCCTGAACGCGTCGGGTGCAGGGGACCGTCCGGGCAACGGAACTACTGACCGATTCTGTCCATTGTGCGACGCACAACGGCCGGCATCAATCCGCAATCGATTTCGGCGCCGCCCGGCTCCGGAGGGTTCACTGCCATGAATTCCTACAAGTACGCGGTCGTCCTCGGCCTGCTGTCCGCCGTCGGTCCCTTCGCCATCGACATGTATCTCCCGGCCCTGCCCGCCATCGCGGCGGACCTCGGCGCCTCGACCGCGGCGACTCAGATGACGCTGATGGTCTTCTTCGTGACCTTCGGCATCGCGCAGATCGCCTATGGCCCGGTTTCCGACATGGTCGGCCGCCGGCCGCCGCTGTTCTTCGGCTTGGCGGTCTTCGCGCTGGGCGGCGTCGGCTGCGCCCTGTCGCCCTCGATCGAGTGGCTGATCTTCTTCCGTTTCATCCAAGGCATCGGTGCGGCGGCCTGCGCCATCACGCCGCGGGCGATCATCCGCGACCTTCATACCGGCATCGAGGCGGCGAAGCTGATGTCGACGGTGATGCTGGTGTTCAGCATCGCACCGATCCTCGCGCCCCTCATCGGCAGCGGCATCATCGTGCCGTTCGGCTGGCGCGGCGTCTTCGCCGCGATCACCTTCGTCGCGATCCTCGGCGTGCTGCTCGTCGCCCTGGCGCTGCCCGAGACGCTGCCCCCCGAGCGGCGGAAGCCGATCGGCCTCGCCACCATGGGCAAGAGCTTCGGCACGCTGCTGCGCGATGGCCGCTTCATGAGCCTGACGCTGATCGCCGGCCTCGGCCTCGCGAGCTTCTTCAGCTTCATCGCCAACGCGTCGTTCATCTATATCGATCACTACGGCATGAGCCCGGTCGAGTTCAGCTTCGCCTTCTCGGTGAACGCCATCGGCTTCATCGGCGCCTCGCAGTTCGCCGCCATGCTCGCCCGGCGCCATGGCTTCAACCGCGTCGTGCTCACGGCCGTCACCGCCTACATGGCGCTGTCGCTGGTGCTCTTCGCCCTGACCCTCGCCGGCTTCACGGCGCTCCCGGTGCTGATGACGGGCCTGTTCGTCGCCTTCGCCTGCCTCGGCCTCGTCATTCCGTCCTCGATGGTGATGGCGCTCGAGGAGCACGGGCCGATCGCCGGTGTTGCCTCGGCCCTCGGAGGAACCATCCAGTTCCTCGCCGGCGCGGTCATGGTGACGGTGGCGAGCCTCCTGTTCGACGGCACCTCGCGGCCGATGGTCGGGATCATCGCGGCATGCTCGGTCGGAGCCTTCATCCTCGCCCGGCTGACGCTGCGGCGCCCCGCGCCGGCCCCGGCCGCCGCGGAATAGTGGAGAAGCGGACCGGGCGCCGTTCCGCCCGGCCCGGTCCCACTCTAAGC
>JAEZEN010000216.1 GCA_023433185.1 Pseudomonadota bacterium
CCGTGATCGCGGCTGCGGCGACCGTGCGGTTGCGGCCCTCGGCCTTCGCCCGGTAGAGGGCTCGGTCGGCGGACTGGACGAGGGCATCGGGAATCGCCCCGTGGCCTGCGCCGGCCGCGGTGGCGACGCCGATGCTCACGGTCACGCCATCGCGCCCCCCGACCGCGAGGGCGCGGACCTGCTCGTGGATCCGCCGGGCGACTGTCCATGCCCCGCGCTCGTCGGTGCCGGGGAGGATGACCGCGAATTCCTCGCCGCCATATCGCGCGACCAGATCTCCCGGGCGGTTGACGGCCGCGCTGATCGCCTCGCCCACCTGCCGCAGGCACTGGTCGCCTGCGAGATGGCCATGGGTGTCGTTGAACGGCTTGAACAGATCGATGTCGATCATCAGGAGGCTGAGCGCTGACCCGGTGCGGGTGCTCCGTCCGGCCTCCGTCGCAAGCGTCTCGTCGAAGACCCGCCGGTTGGCGAGACCCGTGAGCCCGTCGGTCCTTGCCAGGTGCGCCAGTCGACGGTTCAACTCCGACAGCTGCCGTTCGGCCTCGCGCGTCTCGGTGACGTCGGACAGCACGACGACCGAGGTTTCCTCGCTGCCGGGATTGATTCGGCAGGAGACGGTGCGTCCGTCGCCCAGCCGGAGATCGTGCTGACGCTTGCTCTGCCGGTCGACGAGCATGTCCCTGACCCAGGCATCGCGGTCGGGCGAGAACACCTCGGCGATGTCACCCGTCTCGAGGGAGGCCTTCAGCAGATCGCCGAGCGCGGCACCGGGTACCCGCAGCGCCGCCGTCCTCGGGAACATCGAGCGGTAGCGTTCATTGCAGAGGACGAGGCGGTTGTCGCGATCGTACACCGCCAGCGCGTCAGCCATGCTCCTGAGGGCATCGTCGAGCCGTGCACGGCTGCGCTCCTGCTCGTCGCGAAGGTGCTTCAACTCGGTGATGTCGCGGTTGTGGGTGAGGAGACCGATCGGCGCTCCCGTGCCGTCGACGAGCGGGGCCTTCAGCGTCGCGATCTGCGCCGTCGATCCGTCGTGCCGCCCGACATGCTGCTCCACGATCGTCGGCCGTCCGGCGGCGAGCGCGGCCTTCTCATCCTCGCGGAAGGCGGTGGCGATGTCGGCCGGATAGAAGTCGAAGTCTGTCTTGCCGATGAGGTCCGCCGCGCTCTCCGCGTGCATGAGCACGGCCGTGGCGGGGTTGGCGGCGATGAAGCGTCCCTCGAGGTCCTTGCCGTTCAACGGCTCCGGAAAGGCGTCCATCAGCGATCGGTAGAGCTGGTTCTCCGCGGCCGTCTCCAGCCGCCGCTGCTCGTTGGCGATCGCGCCGCTGACCAGCAGCACGGCGACGAAGCACCCGACCATGCTGGGCAGGGCGATGGCCGCAAGCACCTCGGCCCGGACCTCGGCGGGCAGGAGGAGCGTGCCGACGACCGACGCCGGGGCGGTCGCCGTGGCGAGGAGCAGACGACTTCGCGTATCCATCAGGTGTGCGGCGAACAGCCGGCCCATAACCACGCCGAGAACGGCGACAATGGCAATCCCGACGACCGCAGGCGATGCCCCGACGCCGCCGATAGCCAGGCGGAAAAGCGCCGCGACGACCCCAACCGCGATGCCCACGACCGGGCCGCCGAAATAGCCCGCGAGAACGATCGGCACCGCCCGGAGATCCAGGATGACCCCCGGCCGGAGCTCGATCGGGATCGACATCAGCATGATCGCGCTGGCGCCGCCGGCAGCGGCCAGGGCGACGGTGCGCGCAAGTGGCTGCAGGCGTCGCGTCCAGTGATATGTCAGGCTCCACAGGCCGAGCAGGATCGCCAGCACCCCGAGATTCGCGAGAATGGTCTGGAAAGTCGCCAGCATCACTGTCACCCTTGGGCCGGCCGCTCGGGGCGCCGCACGCCGCCAGATTACCCTCGGCAACGCCATTCGTCACGGTTGCGACGCCAACACGCCAGAGGCCGGGGCCTGCTCCCCCGCGCGTCATCGTGCCGTCGAACGCCGACGCGGGATCGACTATGCTGCGACCTTGGCGGGGGGATGGAGGAAACCATGACAGCGTTGACGCTCATCGACGCCTTGGTGTTCGACGGCAGCGGGGCCGAGCCGTTCCGTGCGACGCTCGACATCGAGAACGATCGGATCGCCGCCGTCCTTCCCGATGCAGGCGCCCCCGGGACTCCCTTCCGCCCGCGCGCGCCGGACGCCACCGTCATCGATTGCAGCGGCTGCACCGTCATGCCGGGTCTCACGGAGGCGCACTGCCACATCTCGTTCAACGACATCCGCTCGATGAACGACGTCGTCGCGATCCAGCCGGAGGATCATGTCCTGATCTCGCTGCGCAACGCGCAGATGCTGATGGAGCGCGGCTTCACCAGCCTCTACAGCGCGGCGGCGGCGAAGCCACGGCTGGACGTTGCGGTCCGCGATGCGATCGACGGGGGTCTGTTCGCGGGTCCGCGGATTCGCGCCGCGAGCCAGGAGATCTCGCCGACCGGCAATCTCGGCGACCTCAACAGCAGCTACCTGGAACTGCCGCGGAGCGTGTGCTTCACGGTCACCTGCGACGGCGCCGCCGAGTTCACCAGACAGGCCCGGCTCGCCGCCCGCGACGGGGTCGACAACATCAAGATCAACGTCTCGGGCGACCGCGACTGGGGCCACATGCACGCCGACGACCGGACGACGGTGATCGCCGAGGAGGAGGTCGCCGCGGTCGTCGCCGTCGCGCGGGCGCGACACCTGACCGTCAACGCGCACTGCACCAGTTCGGAGGGCGTGAAGATGTGCGTCCGGCAGGGCGTCCAGGTCATCTACCACGCGGTCCACGCCGACGAGGAAGCCCGCGACATGCTCGAGGCGGCGAAGGACCGGATCTTCGTCGCCCCGGCGCTCGGCCTGCCCTTGTCGATGCTGCGCGAGGGCCGCGCCCGCGGGCTCCGCTGGCCGGCCTCGAAATATGACAGCCTGGAAAAGGAGCTGGAGATCACGCGCGACTGCATGCGCGACCTCCACCGGCGCGGAGTGCGCGTGCTGCCCGGCGGCGACTACGGGGCGTTCGTCACCAATCCGATGGGGACCAATGCGCGCGACCTCGAGCATTTCGTCACGTTCCTCGGCTTCTCCCCCAGCGACACGCTCCGGGCCGCGACGATGCACGGCGGCGAACTGATGCAGCGCGGCAGCGAGATGGGACAGATCAAGCCCGGCTTCCTCGCCGACCTGCTGGTCGTCCGCGGCGACCCGGTGGGCGACGTCCGCATCCTGCAGGACCCGGACGCGATCGAGGCGGTGATGATCGGCGGGCGCTTGGTCAAGGACCGGATGCCGGCAGGCCGCCGCATTCCCGAAGCCGCAGACGCGAGACGCCGGGCCTGAACGCAGGCGCCTGCCGAGGAGTGAGCGGCCGGCGAAGCGCCGGCAGAGCGCACCCGGCTCCTCGTCGCCGTCCCCCCTGCCAGTTCCAGGTGACACTGGTCCGCGCGGTACAGCGGTCGCTGCCGCCGGAGCCACCCAGCGCCGCCATCACTTCCGCTGGAAGCTGAAGGGAGAAGTGGCTGACTTCGCGCATCTCCGTGTCCGAGACGACGGTCAGTTCGTAGCGCGCCTCGACATTGCCCATCGCTCCCATCGACTGCGCGGCGAGGTTCGCCCGCCAGGCGCCGGGTCCGGTCTTCGTCCATGCGACCGGCATCGGCGAATCGGCCATCAGCGGATCGGGGTGGAAGGGGTCGGCGAAGTCGATGTTGCGTGAGTTCGAGCGTCCCTGCAGCCCGGCGCTGCGGATCTGGTCGGCGATCGCGGCGGGACAGCCGTCGAGGGCCGTGTTGCCGATCACCGCCGTCCACGTCCCGTCGCGGGGCTTGATGTCCCGGCCCGCAGCGGCCTCCGGCTCCGCCTCGTCGAGGCGGTCGACCACCTCCACCGGCACCTCCGCGAAGCGCCACAGATTGTGGTCAGCCAACCGCATCATCCACTGGCCGGTCTGGCGCGGGGCGTTGACGCTTGTCGAGGGCATCGGGGGCAGAAAACGCTGGCTGGTCTCCAGGATCTGGTTCTCTTTCGCGCTGGGGCGGATGAAGCCGAGGATGGGCTTTTCGGGGATCGCGCCGCGGACCGACACCGCGACCTTTGAGCCGGCGAGCACCCGCGGCGCCACCGAGATGACCGGATCACCGCCGGAGCCGCCCGCCTCCACCGTGTTGGCGCGCGCGCCGACGTCGAGCGCAACGCTTGCCATCGGCCGTTCGCCGGCGGGACCGCGTGCGATGTGCACCAGGCGGTGGGCGCCGGAGAGGCCCTCCGGGGTGCGGAGCCGGCCGGTCATCGCCTCGAAGACGCTGGCGCGCGCCAGTTCGCGCCCGTCCGGGGCGAGGATCGCGATCGCATCGTCATAGGCCATGCGGCCGTGGAGATTGACCGAGAGCGGGCGGCCGGGAAAGGGCTGGGCGTTCCAGTCGGTGAAGCGCATTTCGGGATCGGCCTCGACGACGATCTCCTCCACGCCCTGGACGATCCGCTCGCCTTCGCGGAGCAGCGCGACACGGTAGGTTCCCGGCTCCATGGGCATGGTGACCGAGCCGTAGTAGCCGCTGCCCAGGTCGCGATGACGCGACAGGACCGTCGCCCCCGACAGCGGGCCGCGTGCCGGGAAGACGGCGATCTCGTCGGTCTCGAGGGATTCGTCGCGTCGCACGACGAAAAGCGTCTTCTGGCCGGCCGCATAGGGGCCGCGCGGGTCGATGTTGGTGCCGGCCCTGTGTTCGAAGGCGTCGCCGCCATTCGCGGCGGCGTCCTTGTCGATGCGTGCATGGAGGCCGGCGGTCATCATCGCGATCCGGGTCGATTCCGGTGCGTCCAGGAAATGGCACACCGCGCCGATGAGGGTCGCTTCGCACGGGCCGTTCGAGTTGAGCCACTGGTGCGGGTTGAACTCGAAGCGCTCCGAATCGCTGCCGCCGATGCGGAAGAACGAGATGCGCGGGTTTTCCTGCGGGATCGCCCCGGCCGTGGCCGAGACGAAAAAGGCCTCGCTCATCGCCCAGCCGGCCGGCACCACCATGCGGAGGCCGGTGTCCGGATCGAAGTAGTCGCAATGGGCCGGTCCGCGGCAGAGGACGGCGACGTCGATTATGGGGTCGACATCGTCGCCGAAATCGTCGACCAGGAACGTCGCCGCCCGCAGCGCAAGCGACGAGCGGATCGTCTCGAAGTCGCGGTGATAGGCGATGTCGCCCATCTCCGACCGGCAAAGCCGCCCGACGGGCACCTCGACACAGGGGCCGTAGGCCGGATTCCAGTCGCTCGGGTTCAGCATGATGTGCTGGAAGATGCCGCCGACGGGCTGGCTGATCGCTGCCGAGGGGTAGGACGCCGTGGCACCCGTGGCTGTCGCGGAATAGTAGGGTGGCGTCACCCGCCAGCCGGAAGGCAGGGTGAGTGCGAGCCCGGTCACCGGGTCGTGGTATGAACAGGGCCGGGCCGCCTGACAGTCCATGCCCTGGCTTTCCTCGGCACGTTGCGCGGTGGAGACCGGGATGACGAAGCTGGTCCGCCCGCCCGGCTCGACCGTGATCTCGCCCTTGAGGGTGAATCCCGCCCCCGCCCCGGTGATCTCGTAGCGGCCATCGGCGAACGCCGTCGTCAAGTCGCCCATCGGGTCGTTCATGGCGAACTCGACGTCCTGCATGCCACGGTCGAGCCGAATGGCCGACCACTGCACCTGCCGCCCCTCGACTTCGGGGGGCAGGATCAGCGTTACCATCTTGCTCATCGGGTCGAGCGGCCCGGCGTCGCCGCGCTGGCCCGGCGGGTTCTGCTCGGCTTCGCCCCCGCCGACCAGCGGGATGACGAAGTCGTTGGCCTGGCCGGGCACGATCTCGACCACGCCGCGGAACTCGGTCTCGCCCGGCCCCATGGTCGAGACCTCGTAGCGCCCGGGCTCGAACGTGCCTTCCCCGACCCACATCTCCGACTGCGGCGCCCACGCCTCGGGGCTCATGTCGGGATCGAGCGGCACGGCAGACCACCACAGCGGTGTCTCCGAGAATCCGGGCGGGATACGGAAGGTCGCCCGCACCATCGGCAGGTCGTCCTGTCCAGGTTCGGCCCGCGTCGCCGCAGCGGCCTGCGCGGCGAGGTCATCGCTCGTCGTCAGGTCGGCATCCTGGTAGGCGATGCCGACCCCGAAGCGGCGCGAGAACATGATCTCGTTGGCTGCGCTGTTGAGATAGCGCACCTCGTACTCACCCGGCTCGTCCGGTGCCCGCACCTGAAAAACGCCATTCTTGTGCAGGGAAAAGGTCCAGCTGTAGCTTCGGAAATCGCCGACCGGCTGGTCGGGGCGTGCAAGCACCAGACGCTCGCCGACCTGCTCCGGCCCACGGAACGCCACCTGCATGCGGCTGCCCGGCTCCACCGATCCGATCGGATCGAAGCCGTTGGAGGCAGCTACCACCTCGATCGGCTGGCGCGCGACGATGCCCTCGCCATTGTTCTTGAAGAGGATGAGATCGTAGAGGCCGGGCTCGGATGGGGCGCGCTTCGAGAACGGATTGTTGGCCGGGGTGCCGCCGCCGATCGGGCCGAACGACGCGCTCGACGGGGGCTTGCCCTCGCCACGCGGCGTGAAGCCGGCGAAGTCGGAATTTTGCGCCGTGCCCTTGTAGGCGATGCGGTAGGTATGGCCGGCCTCGGCCTTCGGGCCGATATCGAAGAACGCTTCCTGAACCGGCGCCGGTGTCGGCTCGGCCGCGGCGATCTGGTTGAGCGCGGCGGTCAGTTCCGCGCCCGACTGCGGCCGCAGCAACTGCCCGCCGGTCTGGTCCGGCACGCAGGCGAGCGCCTGCGCCTCTTGCTCGGTGAGCCCGAAGCCGACGACATGGGCACGGATCCTGATGCCCTCGTTGGCGAGCCGGGCCGCCACCGCGCAGGGGTCGGCGTCGCAGGTCTCCAGCCCGTCGGTGACGAGGATGATGTCGGCCTCCTCCGCCGTCGGCGGGATCTGGCCGGCGGCGACCCGGAGGCTCTGCGAGATCGGCGTCATGCCGCGCGGATTGATTCGATTGAGCCGCTGCGACAGCGCGGCTGCATCCTGCACCCCGGTCGAGGCGATCACTTCGATGTCGGCACAGTCGCCCCGCCGGTTGTGGCCATAGGCGATCACGCCGAGCGGGATGGCGGCGTCGCGCGTGGCGAAGAACTGGCCCATCACGTCGCGGGCGACCTCTATCTTGGTGAGGCCGCCCGGAAGCTGGCCCCACATCGAGCCCGAGGCGTCGAAGATGAGGACGGCCGCCTTGCCGTTTCCACCCTGGGCCGGCGCCGGCGTGGAGAACGCCACCAGCGACGTCGCGATTGCGCCGAGGACGGCGCCGGTCATCAAACTCTTCATGGTGTTCCTCGTCATCGGGTCGCGGCTCGGCCGCGGTTCAAACGCAGGGCGGGGCGCAGGACGTTCTCGGCGCGCGGAAACTCGATGCGGGCCGAGAAACGCTGGACGTCGCCGGCAGTGGCTTGGCTCCCCTGGATCGAAATCGCGCCGCTGAGCAGGTCCCCATCGCGCCGGAAGGCGGCCTCGCCGGTTTCCACAATCCCCGTCGCGACGGTGCCCGGCGCGCCGTCGGCATCGCGCTGCACCAGCTTGAAGACACCGAAGAACGCCCCATCCGCAGCCGCGTCGAGACCGTTCTCGCCGACGACGGGCCCGGCGGTGCCGTCGCCGTCGCCGAGGCGCACCAGCACCAGGCAGAGCATCGTCGGCTCGGGCGCGTCGTCGAGCAGCATGCCCTGGACGCCCACGACGAACCCACCGGCCTCGTCGGCGCCATAGAGTCCGCCGCCGGCGAAGCCCGTCGCCAGTGCGCCGCCGATTTCACCGCGTGCGATGGGGGCATCGGGCGAACCCTCGGCGAGCGCCTTGAACCGCGCGATGTCGAAGCCTGGCGGCGGCATCTCGCATGCCGCGGGGCCGAGGGCATCGAACACGAAGTCCGCCTGCGGCTCGATGGCGAGGACCGGCGCATTCGCCGCAACGGCCAACAGCGAAATGCCTGCAATTGCCACGGCGCAACGCGCGCGGCGCATCGGGAGGTTCAGCATCAGGATCCTTCGGATCGACGATTGCCCGGGTCATGCCGGGCGGGGAGAGCGTGGGGCGAGGTTAGTCGCTCTCGGAACGACGCTCTTGGGGCCAGCGGAACCGGATACGGGCCAGGCGGCACAGATCGGGATCGGCATCGCTGCCAATGCCGCCCGGTGGACGGCGTTCAGCGCGCCGCGAATGCCGCCGTCAGTGCGGCCGCGCGGACTTCCTTCGGGGCGGCATCGAAAGCGCGGCGAAAGCTCGCGTTGAACCAGGACAGGTCGCTGAATCCCGAGGACAGCGCGATCTCGCTGATGGCGACCGTGCTCTGCGCGGGATCGCAGAGCCGTCGATGGACAAGGAGCAGCCGGCGCCCGGCGACGTAGTCGCGAAAGCTCGTGTGCTCGCCCGCGAACAGCGAACGGACGTAGCGGGGCGATATCCGGTGACGGGCCGCGATCCATGCACTGGTGAGCTCGGGCGAGGTGAGATTCCCCTCGATGTCGGCCTTGATCGCCCTGAGCCGCGCCGCGCGCACGCCGCGTCCCCGCGCGATCTCCTCCACTTCACGCCGGGCTCCCAGCGCCATCATCGTCAGGTCGTGGACGTGCTGGGAGCAGGTCACGATCTCGTCGGCGGGCAGCAGGGCCAGCTCGTCATGCAGCGACCGCGCATAGCGCAGCAGCAATCGCCACTGGGGCGTGACGGGCACGATCTCGCGGAGCGCGCCGTTCAGGCTCGTACCGGCCGAACTGAGGATGGCGCGCGGGATCGACAGGTAGAAGACATCGTTCCGCTCACCGTGGAACTCCGCCATTCCGGGCATCTCGTTCGGATCGAGATAGATCGAGCCGGGCTTGCAGATGACGTTGTTCCCGCCCTCCTGATACATCGAAAAGCCGCCGGACATCGGCACGTGGACCATCACGTTGTCGCCGGTCTCGGCGGCGAGCGCCGGGGTCCGGACGACGGAGCAGCGCGAGTGCATGGTCTGCCCCGTCATGAGCGCCGGCAGCATGCCGATGGTGGTCTCGGATTCGAAGGTCGCGCTGTCCTGCGGGGTGATGTCGAGCCGGCACATCGACGCGACCGCATCCTGGAAGGCCGCCACGCGGACGTCCGGCTCGAAGTCGCTTGCGGAAAGGGAGAATACTGCCACGGCGCAAGGCTAGGGATCGTGGCACGCGGTGTCCAGATCGCGCTCCGTGCAATCCGCGGCTCGGCCGCCACCTCGTTGACGGCCTCAGCCTCCGGGATCCCAGCTCGTGGAACCAGCCATCCGGCGCAGCGTTATTGCGGCGACGGCCAGCGGGCCGAAACCAACAAGGAGCACGGACATGAACTGGGATCGCATCGAAGGCAACTGGAAGCAGTTCAAGGGCAAGGCCAAGGAGCACTGGGGCAACCTGACGGACGACGACCTCGATGTCGTCGACGGCAAGCGCCAGCAGCTCGAGAGCCGTCTCCAAGAGCGCTACGGCTACGCCAAGGACAAGG
>JAEZEN010000226.1 GCA_023433185.1 Pseudomonadota bacterium
CCCAACCCGCGAGACGAGGGGGCCGGCGCGGTTGCGCGGGTCCCTTCCGAGCCCGGGGCGTGTCCGAGGACGACGATGCGGCGAACCGACCTCGCAGGATGGCTGTTCAGCGCCCCGGCCCTTGTCGGCATCGGGATGTTCCTCATCGCCCCCTTTGTCGTGTCGATCTACCTGAGCCTGACCAACCAGCGCTTCGTATCGCCCAATCCGCCGGTCTTCGTCGGCGCCGAGAACTACCGGAACCTGCTGGCCCTGTCGCTCCTGACGATCGAGCCGCTGCCGGACGCGCCCGGCACCTTCCCCCGGACCCGCGACCTCATCCGCGCCGACCCGGAACTCCGCGGCTACTCGGAGTGGTTCTCCGTCGATCTCGGCGGCTACCGCCATGCGGTGCTTGCCCGCGATCCCGTGTTCATGCGCTCGCTGGTCAACAACTTCCACTTCACGCTGATGGTGGTGCCGCTGCAATGCGGCCTGGCGCTGGCGCTGGCGCTGCTGGTCAACCTGCCGCTCGCCGGATCGCGGCTGTTCCGGACGATCTACTTCATGCCGGTCGTCACCTCGATGGCGGTGATCTCCGTCGTCTGGATATTGATCTACAATCCCGCCGTCGGCCTCCAGTACCGGGTGATCGGCCTGGCGACACCGGGCGGGCCGGTACGCATCGACTGGCTGGGCGACACCGGGACGGCGATGCTCGCCATCCTGATCATGTCCGTCTGGCAGGGCGTCGGCTTCCAGATGGTCCTGTTCCTCGCCGGGCTTCAGGGCATCCCCCGGGACCTCTACGAGGCGGCGAAGATCGACGGCGCCAACGCCTGGCAGCGCTTCCGCTTCGTAACCTGGCCCGGCCTCCGCAACACGACCGCCTTCGTGGTCATCACCACCACGATCGCCTCGTTCCGCCTCTTCACCCAGGTCGATGTCATGACCCAGGGCGGCCCGCGCAACGACGCGACGTCGACCGTCATCTTCCACGCCATTCAGGAAGGGTTCCGCAGCCTCAAGCTGGGCTATGGCTCGGCCATCTCGGTGGTCTTCTTCCTGGTCGTCCTCGCCGTCACCTTCATCCTGCGGCGCATCACCCGGCCGATCACATGAGCACCATGACCGACACCGACCTGCAGGCCGCCGGCCGTCGCGCTCCGGGCCGCGAAACCGCGATGAAGGTGGTGCTCTACGGCGCGATGGTGGCGTGGGCGATCGCCGCGCTCCTCCCCGTCGCCTTCATGATCGTCTCGGCCTTCAAGCCGACGCCCCAGATCTTCCACGATCTGCGCAGCAACGCGCTTCTCGCTCCGGTGCTGCCGACCGACGTGACGCTCGAGAACTTCATGCGGGTGTTCGAGCGGACGCCGTTCGCGCTCTACCTGTTCAACTCGCTGTTCGTGGCGAGCGTCACGGTGGCCTTCAGCCTCCTCGTCAACAGCATGATGGCCTACGGCCTCTCGCGGCTCGAATGGCGCGGGTCGAGGGTGATGCTGGCGCTGGTCATCGCGCTGCTGGTCGTCCCCTTCGAGGCGATCGCGGTCCCGCTCCTCTTCGTCGTCAACCAGTTGCCGTGGATCATCGCGACCGGCGACGGCGTCGCCCTGCAATGGTCGTGGATCAACTCCTACCACGTGCAGATCATCCCGTTCATCGCCGACGTCTTCTCGATCTTCCTGTTCTACCAGTTCTTCATCGACATACCGCGCGAACTGGACGAGGCGGCGCTCATGGACGGGGCCGGCCGGTTCCGCATCTACTGGTCGATCATCCTGCCCCTGTCGCGGCCGGTGGTGGCGACGGTCGCCATCCTCCAGTTCCAGGTACGGTGGAACGACTACCTCTGGCCGGTGATGGCGGTGCCGGGGCAGGACCGGCGGCCGCTGACCATCGGCATCACGACCTTCTATACCCAGACGCCGGACTGGGGGCAGATCCTCGCCTATGCGTCGCTGATCACCATTCCGGTGCTGATCGTCTTCCTGATCTTCCAGCGCTGGTTCATCCAGAGCGTCGTCTCGAGCGGCGTGAAGGGGTGAACGCTTCCGGTCCGCCGGGCCTCGATGGAGACTGAAATGAGCCGCAAGCCCATCCGCATCGCCGTCGTCGGTGCCGGCCTGTTCGTGGAGGACACGCACCTGCCGTCGCTGCTGGCGCTCCGCGACGCCTTCACCGTGGTCGCCATCGCCAGCCGCCGCCCCGAACCCGCGGCGCGCCTCGCCGCGACGATGCCCTATGCGGTGGAATCGACGGCCGACGTGGACGCGCTCCTCGCCCGGCCCGACATCGATGCCGTCGACGTCGCCGTCCCCATCGCCGCGACCGCGGACATCGTTGCCAAGGCGCTCGCCTCGGGCAAGCATGTGATCAGCGAGAAGCCCGTCGCCGCGTCTAGCCAGCAGGCGCGGGCTCTCCTCGCGCTGCATCGGACGAAGCCCGGGCAGGTCTGGCTCGTCGCCGAGAACTGGCGGCTCGAACCGTCCTTTCGCGCGGCGGCGGCGTGCGTCCGCGATGACGCGATCGGTGCGCCGAGGATCGTCCAATGGACCAACTATGCCGGCCTCATGCCCGACGAGCGCTACTACACGACGTCCTGGCGGCGCTCGGCGGAGAACGACAGCGGCTTCATCCTCGACGGCGGCGTCCATCACGCCGCGGTGCTTCGCCTCGTCGTCGGCGAGATCGCCGAGATTCGTGCGGAGGTCGCGCTGCAGCGCCCGGATCTCCCGCCCTTCGATGCGGTGGCGGCGACGCTTCGCTTCGCGAACGGAGCCGTCGGTACCTACCTCACCACCTACGCCTACCAGGCCCCGTTCCCGTCGGCCCTCCATGTCGTCGGCGACCGCGGCAGCCTCAGCGTCGACCCGAAGCGCCTGGTGCTCCACACGTCTGCCGGGGAGACGGCGCGGGATTTCGCAAGTGCCTATCACGGCGTCCAGGACGGCTTCGCGGCCTTCGCCGGGGCGATCGCCAGCGGCCGGATCACCGATCACGATCCGGTGGAGGCCATTCGCGACCTTCTGGTGATCGAGGCCTTGATGGAATCCGCCCGAGCCGCTACCGGCGTGGCACCCGCAAAGGCAGACTGAGAACCAGCCCGACATGACGGAGATCCCATTCGCCGCGGTGGCCGGCACCGTGCTTCATTGCTGGATGCGCCCGGCGGACGGTGCCGGTCCGTGCATGGTCCGCCTGCGGGACGGGTCAGGTGCGGTGCGCGAGATCAGCCTCGAGGGCGCGCGGGATTTCACGTTCTGCGAAGCCGTGATCGCTTCGCCCGGTCCGGCACTCCTGTCGTGGCAGGACGGGACGCTGGTGGGCGTCGCCTACGCCTTCGACCCCGCGCAGGTCACGGAGGATGGCATCGACATCCTCTTCGTCGGTCCCGAGGCGCGCCATCCGGAGACCGGTCCGTCGGTACACTTCCGTCCGCCTTTCGGCTGGATGAACGATCCCAACGGACTATGCCGGACGGCCGGGTTCTACCACCTGTTCTACCAGCACTATCCCTGTACGCTGTCCTGGAACACGATGCACTGGGGCCATGCCGTATCGCGGGACCTCGTGCGCTGGACCCACCTGCCGGTGTTTCTGTTCCCGTCGGCCGCGGTGCTCGCGGACAACCGGGCGGGCGGGGCCTTTTCGGGTTCGGCGACCGGCGGCCCCGGCGCGGGGCTCCGCGTGTTCTATACCGACCACGACAACGGGCGCGGAGCCACCCCCGAGGTCCAGTTCACGGCCGTCTCGACCGACGGCGTTGCGGCAGGCCCGTCGGAGGCCATCCTCGCGCCGGCGGACGGCCTCGCGTCGCCGCGGGGCGACTTCCGCGATCCCTTCGTCCTCCCGGGGCCCGACGGCCGGCTCAAGATGCTGGTCGGCAGCGGCGAGGGCGATGCCGGTCGCATCCTGCTCTACGATACCGATGATCCGGACGGCCGGCGGGGATGGACCTTCGTCGGCGTGCTGCACCGGGACGGCGACCATGGCACGAAGGTCGCCGAGTGCCCGTGGCTGGTCCCTCTGCCGGGCGACGGGCATGAGCCGCCTCGCTGGGCCCTCGGCTATTGCGCGGATCGAAGCATCGAGCCGGCCACGGGGCGGCCGAACCTCGCCCATGTGCTGGTCGGCCGCTTCGACGGCCGGGTCTTCGATGCCGAGGCGGCGCGCGAACTCGACTTCGTCGGAGACTGCTATGCCTTCCAGGCCTTTTCCGACAGCGAAGGGCCGGTCGGCATCGGCTGGCTCGCCAACTGGAACGACGTCGACCGCGCTCTCCCCTTCCCGACGGCGATGACCGTGCCGCGGTCGATCGCCTGGCGCGACGGGTCGCTGCGGTTCGAGCCGATCGCCGCGCTTGCCGCGCGCCGCGGGCAGCGGTCCGACATGTCCTCCGGTCTCGAAGCGGGCGTACGCCTGCCGGAGGCACCGAGCGATATCGAGATCGAACTCGCGACCGCCGGGGCGTCGATGCGCCTCGTCTTCGACCACCCGACGATCCCGCTGGCGCTGGTGCAGGACGGCCGCGGCGTCACGCTCGAGCACGGCCGGGCGGGCGGGGGGCCGGTCTATCGGGCCGAGGGCGCGGCAGGGTCCCGGTTCCGCATCATCCTCGATGCCGGATCGATCGAGATTTTCGTCGATGGCGGGCGATGGGTCGGCAGCAAGCGCCTCGCCGATCCGGCCTGGGTGCGGAGCGTGCGGCTCGAGGGTCGGACCGCGGTGAAGGAAGCCGCCTTATGGCCCCTCCAGGAGGTGCGACCCCGGCGCGTGCGACTCGTGTGACGGTGCGGCCCTGGCCACCGCGGTCTTTCCGCGAGGCTGGCATTCGCGGGTGGTTTCCGCCATATAGACGGCATCCTCAGAAACCCGGCCCGAGCGGCAGATGGCAGGCGCGACCCTACGTTTTCGCAAGATGAACGGCCTCGGCAACACCTTCGCCGTGTTCGACGGCCGGGTTGCGCCCGTGCGCATCGCCCCCGCTGCGATCCGGGCGCTCGGCTTCGACCAGATGATCACCCTCGAGCCGGGTTCCGCCGGGGCCGATGTCTTCATGCGCATCCACAACAAGGATGGCGGCGAGGTCGACGCCTGCGGCAATGCCGCCCGCTGCGTCGCCTGGCTGCTGATGGCCGAGAGCGGTCGCGGCGAGGCGGCGATCGAGACCAATGCGGGCCTGCTCCGTGCCTTCGAGACCGGCGTCGCGGGGACCGTCGCCGTCGACATGGGCGCGCCGCGTTTCGGCTGGCAGGAGATTCCGCTGGCACGGCCGTTCGACGATACCCGCGCGATCGATCTGTCCTTCGGGCCGGCCGATGCGCCGATCCTTGCCGCCCCGTCGGCGGTGAGCATGGGCAACCCGCATGCGATCTTCTTCGTCGACGACGTGAACGCCGTCGATCTGGCGCGGATCGGGCCGATCCTCGAGCATGATCCGCTCTTCCCGGAGCGGGCCAACATCTCGCTTGCCCACGTGACGGCGCGGGATGCAATCACGCTCCGCACCTGGGAGCGCGGCGTCGGCCTCACCCGGGCCTGCGGCACCGCGGCCTGCGCGGCGGCGGTGGCGGCGATGCGGAAGGACCTCGTCGACCGCAGCGTGACCGTGACGCTGCCTGGTGGCCCGCTCCGCATCCTGTGGGGCGAGGACAACCACGTGATCATGACCGGCCCGATCGAAGCCGAGTTCGAGGGCACGGTCGATCCCGCGACACTCCGATGGTCGGCGACGGAGAAGGGCGCGGCGTGATGGCCGGGCCGGAAATCCGTACCCTGACCTTCGGCTGCCGGCTGAACGCACTCGAATCCGAGGTGATGCGGGCGCGGGCCGAGGCCGCCGGCCTCCGCGACGCGGTGCTGGTCAACACCTGCGCCGTCACCGCCGAGGCGGTGCGCCAGGCGAGGCAGGCGATCCGCAAGGCCCGGCGCGAGAACCCGGAGGCGCGCATCGTTGTCTCCGGCTGCGCGGCGCAGATCGACCCCGGCCAGTTCGCCGCGATGCCCGAGGTCGACCTCGTGCTCGGCAACGCCGAGAAGCTGATGGCGGGTGCCTATGGCGACCTCACGGGCGCCGAGCCGACGCTGCGCGTCAACGACATCATGTCGATCCGCGAGACCGCCGGGCACCTGATCGAGGGCATGGACGGCCGGGCCCGCGCCTTCGTCGAGGTCCAGAACGGCTGCGACCACCGCTGCACCTTCTGCATCATCCCCTACGGGCGCGGCAATTCCCGGTCGGTTCCGATGGGCGCCGTGGTCGCTCAGATCCGCCGGCTGGTCGAGAACGGCTATCGCGAGGTTGTCCTGACCGGCGTCGACATCACCTCCTATGGCGCCGACCTGCCGGGCCGGCCGAGCCTCGGGCGGCTGGTGCGGTCGATCCTCCGCACCGTGCCCGACCTCGAGCGGCTCCGGCTCTCCTCGATCGACTCCATCGAGGCCGACGATGCGCTGGTCGCCGCGCTGGCCGAAGAGGAGCGGCTGATGCCGCATCTCCACCTCTCGCTCCAGCACGGCGACGACCTCATCCTCAAGCGCATGAAGCGCCGCCACCTGCGCGCCGATGCCTTGCGCTTCGTCGAGACGGTCCGCCGGCTCCGGCCCGACGTCGTGTTCGGTGCCGATCTCATCGCCGGCTTCCCGACGGAGGACGAGGCGATGTTCGCCCGCTCGCTGTCGATCGTCGAGGAAGCGGGGCTGACCTTTCTCCACGTCTTCCCGTTCTCGCCGCGGCCGGGCACGCCGGCGGCGCGCATGCCGCAGGTCGCGCGCCCGCTTGTGAAGGAGCGTGCGGCGCGCCTCAGGACGGTCGGCGAGCGGGCGCTCGCCCGCCACCTCGCCGCCGAGCGGGGAGCCGTCCGGCGCGTGCTGGTCGAGCAGCAGGGCATCGGCCGGACCGAGCATTTCACGCCCGCCGAGATCGGCTTCGGCAGCCCGGGCGAGGTGGTGGCGGCCCGGGTCACCGGGCACACCAGCCGGGCGCTGCTCGCGGTGGCAGCATGATGGCGTCCTGGGGCGGCGGGGGTGTGCTCGCCCTGGCGTGGAGTTTGCGTGATGGCTGAGCAGAAGGGCTTTTTCCGCCGCATGTTCAAGGG
>JAEZEN010000255.1 GCA_023433185.1 Pseudomonadota bacterium
AGAATGCTGATGAAGACGATGTTGTCGATCCCGAGGACGATCTCCATGGCCGACAGCGCCACCAGACTCGCCCAGATCGCCGGATCGGTGATCCACCAGAACATGGTCTGCTCCACCCAACGACCGCCGGCGGGGCGGTCAGCCGTTTCTCCGCTGGACCTGCAGCAGGGCTCCGACGCCCGCGAGATAGAGGGTCGCGAGGCCAAGGGCGACCTTAACCGCGAAGCCGGGATCGAGTTCCTCGACGAGGGCGACGATGGCGAGCACCGACCACAGCGCCGTGACGGCGAGCGTCAGGGGCCGGAGCGCCACGACGCGGACGGGGTGCACGAACTCGATCGGCGCGAAGGTCAGGATCGCACAGGCCGAGATCACGACCAGCGTCACCCATTCCGGGGGCGACAGCACCATGAGGACGAAGACAAGCCCGTTCCAGACGGCGGGAAATCCGCGAAAGGCGAGGCCGTCGGTCTTCATCCGCCTGTCGGCGAAATAGAGAGCCCCGACCACCGCCACGACGACGCCCGCGACAAGGTCCCAGGGCGCGGACAGGAGGTTCGAGGTCGCAAGGATGAAGGCCGGCACGAACACGTAGGTCGAATAGTCGACCACGAAGTCGAGCGCCGCGCCGTCGAACCACGGGATGCGCGCCCCGATGCCGAAGCGGCGGGCCAGCGGCCCGTCGATCGCATCGATGAAAAGCGCGGCGCCCAGGCACGCGAAGACGAAAACCCACTCGGCCCGCGCCGCACCCAGCGCCGCAGCGAGCGCCAGCGCCGCCCCCGACGCCGTCAGGAGGTGAACAGCAAAGGCCCCGACCTTCCCCATTTCGCCGACGCGACGCTCCAAACGGCCCGACTTCGCCCTGCATGTCCGATCGCGATGCGCGTGGCAAGGGGCTGTCCGCGCGGACTTGCCGCGTCCGGGAAACGGGGCGATATGCAAGACTGCAACACCGGGAGGCGTCGATGGACAGGGCCAGTCCGAGCGAAGGTAGCCAGGCAACCCGAATCAGGCCGCGCGGCGGGTACGGAGATATCGTCGTCGCCGGGGCCGGGCCGGCGGGGCTCGCCGCCGCGCTCGAGTGCCGTCGCCGGGGCCACGGAACCGTGATCGTCGCACCGCCGCGGGGCGGACGGGACGAGCGGACCGCCGCCCTGCTCGCCGGCTCCGTCGCGTTGCTCCAGCGTCTCGGCGTTTGGGACCTGCTCGCGGAGAAGGCGCCGATGCGCTCCCTCCGCATCGTCGATGCGACGCGGCGGCTGCTGCGGGCGCCCGAGGTCACGTTCCATGCGAGCGAGATCGGCCTTCCGGCGTTCGGCTACAACATCCGCAACGCCGATCTGATCGATGCGCTGGAGCGCCGGGCGGCGGAGGAAGGCCTCGACCGCCTCGAAACGACGGTCAGGGGCGTCGCCCCGGGGACGGACGCGATCGACCTCGACCTCGCCTCCGGCGAGACCCTGACCGCCCGCCTCGTGGTGGCGGCCGACGGACGCCGCTCGAGCATCCGCGAGGCGGTGGGGATCGACGTCACCGACTGGCGCTACGACCAGTCCGCCCTGGTGGTGAACCTCGCCCATGCCCTGCCCCACAACGACACCTCGACGGAGTTCCATACGGAAACCGGTCCCCTCACCCTCGTGCCGCTCGCCGGTCGCCGGTCGAGCCTCGTCTGGGTCGACAGGCCAGAAGCGGTCGCCCGGCGCGTGGCGGTCGACGAAGCGGCGCTCGCCGGCGAGATCGAGGCCCGCACCTCGTCGCTGCTGGGTGCGATCCGGATCGACGGGCCCCGGCAGGCGTTCCCGCTGGCCGGGATGACCGCCCTCGGTTTCGCGCGCGCCCGCACGGTCCTGGTCGGCGAGGCGGCGCACCTCTTTCCGCCGATCGGCGCCCAGGGGCTGAACCTCGGCTACCGCGACGTCCGCGCCCTCGGCGAGATCCTGCCCCCGCCCGGCCGCGATCCCGGCGGCCCGGCCCGTCTCGCCGCCTATGAGCGCGCGCGCCGGACCGACGTGGTGTCGCGCACGACCGCCGTCGACGCGCTCAACCGCACCCTCCTGACCGGCTTCCTGCCCGTGCAGGCGCTGCGCGGGCTGGGCCTTTTCCTGCTCGACCGAGTGCCGTCTCTCCGCCGGGCCGTGATGCGCCAGGGCGTCGCCGCCCCCGCGGAAGGGCTGGCCTCGCGCCTGTAGGAGCGGGTCGCTACCGACCGCCCAGGATCATCGCCAGGACCAGCGTCAGCGTCACCGCCGATGCGGCCGTCCCGAGCACGATCACGGTGACGGCCCGGTCGCGGTACGTGTCGTATCGGTGCGCGACGGCGAGGACGTTGGCCGCCGGCGGCAGGGCGGCCATGAGGACCGCTGCGTACACCCAGATCCGGTCGAAGCCGCCGATCCAGGTGAGGAGCACATAGACGATCAGCGGGTGCACGACGAGCTTGACGAGAAGCAGGCCCGGCATCTCCAGCGTCACGCGCCCCACGCGCTTCTGCCCCAGGCTGGCGCCGACGGCGAACAGCGCCACGGGGGCCGCCGCGTCGCTGAGGAACCCGACGAAGCCGGCGACCGGCCCCGGCAGGCCGATTCCGGCCAGCGAGAACAGCACGCCCCCCGCCGCCGCGAGCACGAAGGGATGCAGGAAGACGCGACGGACGATGTCGCGCCCCATCGACGAGCGGTCGGTGCGCTCGATGGCACCGAGGGCCATCATCAACGGGACGATGACGAACAGGAGCGCATGGTCGAACGCGAAGACCAGTGCCGTCGCCGCGCCGGCCGCCGGCCCGAGGGCGGCGACCGTGAGGGCGGGCGCGAGGTAGCCGATGTTGGAATAGGACCCGGCGAGGCCCTCGATCGTCGCCTCCGGGACGTTGCCGCGATTGAGGAGGGCGGCGAGCGAGAACGCCAGGGCGAAGGCGCAGTAGGTCGCAAACGCGGTCGCGGCGAGAAACGACCAGTGCTCCAGCGCGTGGAACGGAGTGGCGGCCACGTGGTGGAAGAACCACGCAGGCATCGCGAAATAGTAGACGAAGAGGTTCAGCCCCGACACGCCCTGCGCGGACAGCTGCATGAACCTCGTGGCGCCGAACCCGCAGGCGATCAACCCGAAGAACGGCAGGATGACCGTCGCGATCTCGCTCATGGCGGGCCGGTTAGCGTGACACCTCGAGGACGAAGCGGGACCGGACGAGACCGGGTTGGCGTTTGCTATCGGTTTCGCGGGAGCCGGTCAATCAAGCGGTCTTGTCCGCATCGACAAGGCATTGGAAGATTGACTTATCGGGCACAAAATGGCCCATACCGCGCCGAGAAACATCAGAGCCCGGAAATGATGGATACAGCACGCGCCGCCAGATTCGGCATCGGACAGGTCGTCCGGCACAGGATCTTCCCGTTTCGTGGCGTGATCTTCGACGTCGACCCGGTGTTCAACAACACCGAGGAGTGGTGGCTCGCCATCCCGGAGGAGATCCGGCCCGCCAAGGACCAGCCCTACTACCACCTGTTCGCGGAGAACGACGAGAGCGAGTACATCGCCTACGTCTCGGAGCAGAACCTGCTCGCCGACGATTCCGGCAAGCCGCTCCGCCATCCCCAGATCAAGGAATTCTTCGCGGCCCGCGACGGCGACATCTATGTCGCGCGCGACCTCGGAATGAACTGAGGCCGCGCGCGGGAAGCGGAAGCGGCGTCAGTTGGCGCCGGACTCCCTCTGCTGCTGCTCGATGAGCTTCTGGCGGGCGTTCTCGGCGCGGCGCGCAAGCGCATCGGCGAGCTCGCTCTCGCGGCTCTGCTGGGCCGCCTGGTCGAGTCCCGCCCCGTCATAGGCCCGGGTGAAGCCCGACAGGCTCATGGGGAAGTTGACCGGCTTGGCCTGCTGGTTGAGCGTCGTCAGCGTCAGCCTGCCGCCTGCCTTGAGCTTGCCGACGAAGGCGTCGTCCACCTCGAGCTCGCCGTAGCAGGCATTCGGAAAGCAGATGCCGTACTTGACCTCGACCGGCTCCGCCTCGTCGACCTGGATGCGCAGGCCGGGCTGAAGCAGCATGCCCGGGGGCACGGCGGTGATCAGCGACTTCTTGGCCTCGCCGGCGATGGTCCGGATCGTCGCCGAGGCGATGAACTGGCCGGTATCGGCGCGGATCTCCTGGATCGTCAGGCAGAGTTCCTTGCCCGACGCCGGGTCGGTGTTGCAGAGCTTGGCCCAGGGCGAATCCGGCCCTCCGGGCGCGGCCGCTTCCTGGGCACCGGCACCCATCGGCGCGACGACAGCCACCGTCGCAACCGCGAGCCACTTGGTAAGAAACGTCGTTGGATTTGCCATAGCCCATCCCTGGCTTCATCGTGCCGCGGCCCAGCCCGCGGACGGGTGAAAATCGCACCGGCGCTTGTTGACCAGCAAATGCGGCGACTTGTTGGCTTGGCCGGTGCGGCATGCATAGCCAACATTCCCCGCGATATCCAGACGCGGCGCCATCGCCTTAAAGGAGCCCGCGGGCGTGTGCTACCGTGCCGCCGCTCCGGGGAGATCGAATCGCAACCATGAGGATGGCACGCGCCATGACCGCAACGATCCTATCCATCGCGCTCCGCCGACAGGTCGCTACCGTCATCGCCGCGACGCTCGGCCTCGGGCTGGTGCCGCAACTGACGCAAGCCGAGCCCGCCCACGGCATCGCGATGGTCGGCGAACCGGCCCTGCCGGCGGACTTCGACCACCTGCCCTACGTCGACCCGGATGCGCCGAAGGGCGGCAGGATCACCTACGGCGTGGTCGGCACCTTCGACAGCATGAACCCGATGATCGTCCAGGGCGGCCTCACCTCCGCCCGCGGCCGCTCATCGGATCCGATGCTCGGCACCCTCGTCTTCGAAAGCCTGCTGGCGCGGAGCGCCGACGAGCCCTTCACCCTCTACGGCTTCATCGCGGAAACCGTCGAGACGCCGCCGGACCGGAGCTGGGTGGAGTTCACGATCGACCCCCGGGCGAAGTTCTCCGACGGCGAGCCCGTGACGGTCGACGACGTGATCTTCAGCCTCGAACTCCTGCGCGACAAGGGACGGCCGAACTACCGCTCCTACTACGCGAAGGTCGAGCGGATCGAGCGGGTGGGCGAGCGCGGCGTGCGCTTCCACATCGAAAATGCCAATGACCGCGAGCTGCCGCTGATCCTCGGCCTCATGCCGGTCCTGCCCCGGCACGCCGTCGACCCCGAGACCTTCGACCGCTCGACCCTCGCCACCCCGATCGGCACCGGGCCCTATGTCGTCGCCGAGATCAGGGCGCCGAACTACGTGACCTACAAGCGCAATCCGGACTACTGGGCGAAGGACCTGCCGATCAAGCGCGGCCTCGACAACTTCGACGAGATCCGCGTCGACTACTACCGCGACGCCACGTCCATGTTCGAAGCCTTCAAGAAGGGCCTCTACCAGATCAACCCCGATGGCGACCCCGCCCAGTGGAACACCGCCTACGACTTCCCGGCGGTCCGGGACGGCCGGGTGGTCCAGGAAGCCTTCAGGACCGGCACCCCCAAGGGCATGTCGGGCTTCGTCTTCAACACCCGACGCGAGATCTTCGCCGATCCGGCCGTGCGCAAGGCGCTCGCCGACGTGTTCGACTTCAACTGGGTGAACCACAACCTCTACTACGACGCCTATGTGCGCGCGGCGGGCTACTTCAACGATTCCGAACTGTCCTCGGTCGGGCGTCCCGCGGACGAGCGGGAACTGGCTCTCCTCGCCCCCTATCCCGGCGTGGTCGCGCCGGAGGTGATGGACGGCACGTATCGGCCGGTCGACAGCGACGGGTCCGGGGCCGACCGCAACGTCCTCCGGGCCGCGCTTTCGGCCCTTCAGGATGCAGGCTACGCGCTCGACGCGAGCAACACGCTGGTCAACACGGCAACCGGCAGGCCGCTGGCGTTCGAAATCCTCGTGACCACGAAGGAGGACGAGCGCCTCGCCCTCGCCTACCAGCGCACGCTCTCCCGAATCGGCGTGAAGGCGACGATCCGCAACGTCGATTCCGCGCAGTTCCAGCAGCGGCGCCAGACCTACGATTTCGACATGACGCGGATGACCTGGGCCGCCTCGCTCTCGCCGGGCAACGAACAGAACTTCCGCTGGAGCCAGGCGGCGGCCGACACCGAGGGGAGCTTCAACCTGCCGGGCGCCAAGCTCGAGGCGATCGATGCCATGATCGAGGCGATGCTCGCCGCGCCGACGCGCGAGGATTTCGTCGCGGCGGTGCGCGCGCTCGACCGGATTCTCATTTCCGGCAACTACGTGGTGCCGCTGTTCTACCTACCGGAGGCGTGGATCGCGCGCTGGACGACGGTGGCGCGCCCGGAGAAGACGGCCCTCACGGGTCCGAGGATGGAGAGCTGGTACGCGGCGCCATAGGGCCGCGGCTCAGTCCTGAGCGGCCCCGACGGTATCGGCCATCGTCGCCCCGCGTGCGCCGAGCGGCTTCTCCCGGCCGCCCGTCGAATCGAGCGCCGTCTGGTGCTCGATCTCGGCGTTGAGTTCGGCGCCGAGCAGGACGACGATGGCGGACAGCCACATCCACGTCATCAGGCCGATGCCCGCCGCGAGCGAGCCGTAGGTGGCGCTGTAGTCGGCGAAGCGCGACAGGTAGAACGACAGCGCCGCCGATCCACCGAGCCACAGCGCCGCCGCGACGACGCTCCCGAGGCTGACCCACTGCCAGCGCGGCTTGGTGCGGCTCGGCGCGAAGCCGTAGAGGAGGCCGAGGCCGAGAAGGAGCGCGACCAGGAGGATCGGCCAGCGCAGCCAGCCCGCCAGGATCTCCGCCTGGGTTCCGACGCCCAGGAAACTGGTCGCGAGGGGAAACACGACGATCGCCGCGATGGCGACGAGCGCGGCGACGATGACGCCCAAGGTGAACGCGAACGAGATCAGCGTGAGACGGATGAAGCTGCGCTTCTCGCGCTCGCCATACGCGACATTGAGGGCGTCGATCACCGCCTTCATGCCGGCATTGGCGCTCCACAGGGCCACCGCGAGACTGACGAGGAAGGTGAAGCCGAGCGAGCCGCTGCCGGCGCCGGACACGCGCCGCACCTGCTCCTCGACCGGTGCCATGGCATCGGCGGGGATCACGTCGGCGAGAAGCGAGACGTGCTGCTCGACGGTGCTCGCATCCGTGAACAGGCCGTAGATCGAAACGAAGGCGCTGATCGCCGGGAAGATCGCCAGAAGCCCGTAGAACACCACACCGGCGGCGACCAGCAGCAGGCGGTCCTCGTTCACCTGGCCGTAGGTGCGCCACAGGATGTCCTTCCAGCCCGCCCAGGGGATCTGCCATGGATAGCGCGCCCCGCGGCCGCGCCCCGGCTGAACCGCTCGCGCGGCATCCTGTTCCGGCACCGACTCCGCCGCCTTGCGGGGCGTGCCCACCGGGACGGCGGGCGTCCGCGATGTCGCGAAGCGCATGACGATCGCGGCCAGGACACCAAAGGCGACGAGGTCGGCGAGACCGAAACGGCGATAGCGGGACTGGTCCTCGGACATGGCTGCTCCCCGAAGGAGGCAACGCGGCAGGACCGACGGAGGTTCCGTCAGGCGGCGGCCTTGGCCCCCTCCTCGGCGAGGCGCGCGAGGATGATCAGGAGCGCCGCGGTCCCCTTCAGCCGCTTCGCCGGGTCCTCCCAGTCGCGCATGATGACGACCTTGTGGTCGGGCCGCACCTTGGCGAGCGACCCCTCGCGCGCGATCCACGTCATCAGCGCGGCGGGATTGGGGAATGTGGCGTTGCGGAACGCGATGACGACGCCCTTCGGCCCGGCGTCGACTTTCTCGACATTCGCCCGGCGGCAGAGGCCCTTGATCGTCACCAGTTCGAGCAGGTGCCGCACCTCGTCGGGCAGCGGCCCGAAGCGGTCGATCAGCTCGGCGGCGAAGCTCTCGATGTCCGCCTGCCCGTGCAGTTCGGACAGGCGCCGGTAGAGCCCGAGGCGAAGCTGGAGGTCGGCGACATAGGTCTCGGGGATCATCACCGCGGTGCCGATGGTGATTTGCGGCGACCACTCGTCGCCATCCCGCTCGGGCTCGCCCGTCTTGAGCGCCGCCACGGCCTCCTCCAGCATCTGCTGGTAGAGTTCGAAGCCGACTTCCTTGATGTGGCCGGACTGCTCCTCGCCGAGGAGGTTGCCGGCGCCGCGGAGGTCGAGGTCGTGGCTCGCGAGCTGGAAGCCGGCCCCCAGCGTGTCGAGGGACTGGAGCACCTTGAGCCGGCGCTCGGCCATCGGCGTCAGCGTCCGCTCGGCCGGCACCGTGAACAGCGCATAGGCGCGCTGCTTCGAGCGTCCGACACGGCCGCGGAGCTGGTAGAGCTGGGCGAGGCCGAACATGTCCGCGCGGTGGACGATGAGGGTGTTCGCGGTCGGGATGTCGAGCCCGGATTCGACGATCGAGGTCGACAGGAGAACATCGTAGGCGCCGTCATAGAAGGCGTTCATGATGTCCTCGAGCTCGCCCGGAGCCATCTGCCCGTGGGCGGTCGCGACCTTCAGCTCGGGCACGGATTCGGCGAGGAAGGCGCGCTGGGCATCGAGGTCAGAAATGCGCGGGCAGACGTAGAAGCTCTGGCCGCCGCGGTAGCGCTCGCGGAGCAGCGCCTCGCGCACCACCAGCCCGTCGAACGGCGAGATGAAGGTGCGGACCGCCAGCCGGTCGACCGGCGGCGTGGTGATCAGCGACAGTTCGCGCACGCCGGTCAGGGCGAGCTGGAGGGTCCGCGGGATCGGCGTCGCCGAGAGCGTCAGGACGTGGACATCCGCCTTCAGCTCCTTCAGGCGCTCCTTGTGCTTGACGCCGAAATGCTGCTCCTCGTCGATGATGAGGAGCGCGAGGTCGCGGAACCTGATCGCCTTCGACAGGAGCGCATGGGTGCCCACGACGATGTCGATCGAACCGTCGGCGATGCCGGCCTTCACCTGCGCCAGTTCCTTGGCGCCGACGAGGCGCGAGGCCTGCGCCACCCGGACCGGCAGCCCGGCGAAGCGGGTCGCGAAGGTCTTGTAGTGCTGGCGGGCGAGGAGCGTCGTCGGCACCACGACCGCCACCTGCTTGCCGGTCAGGGCGGCGACGAAGGCGGCGCGGAGCGCGACCTCGGTCTTGCCGAAGCCGACGTCTCCGCAGACCAGGCGGTCCATCGGCCGGCCGGCGGCGAGATCATCCATCACCGCGTCGATCGCGGTGTCCTGGTCCTCGGTCTCCTCATAGGGGAAGCGGGCGGCGAACTCGTCGTAGAGGCCATCGGCCGGCGTGAGGACCGGCGCCGCCTTGGTGAGGCGCGCGGCGGCGACCTTCATCAGCGCCGCCGCATGTCGCGGATGCGCTTCTTCAGCTTCGCCTTGCGGCTCTGCCAGCCGAGGCCGCCAAGCTTGTCGAGGGCCACCTCCGTGTCGCCCGAGCCGTAGCGCGACAGGAGCTCGATGTTCTCGACCGGAAGATAGACCCGGTCGCCGCCCGCGTAGACGATCTCGAGACAGTCATGCGGGGCGCCCGCCGCCTCGATGTTGCGGAGCCCGTTGAACCGGCCGATGCCGTGGTCGATGTGGACGACGAGGTCGCCCTCGGCGAGGCTGGTCGCATCGGCGATGAAGTTCGCCGCGCGCCGCTTCTGCTGCGGGCGGACGAGGCGATCGCCCAGCATGTCCTGTTCGCCGATCACGGCGAGATCGTCGGTCTCGAACCCGGCCTCGAGGCCGAGCACCGCCATGGCGACGATGCCCGGGCCGAGGGCGGCGGCCTCCGGCCAGGTTGCCACCGGCTTCAGCCGGGTAAGGCCATGGTCGACGAGGACCTGGCCGGTCCGATCGCGCGAACCGTCGCTCCAGCCGGCGACCACAACGCGCTTGCCGGCCTTCTCCAGCGCCTCGATGTGCCGGATCACCGCGTCGAAGACGTTGACGTCGCCGGCGGCCCGTTCGGCCGCGAAGGTCCGTCCCTGGCGGCCGCCCATGTCGACCACGCCCGGCGCCTCGGGCTGGGCGAAGGGCGAGAGGCGCGCCACCGGTAGCGCCGAAAGGCGCTCGGGCCACTCGTTCCGGCTGAGATAGAGCTCCGTCGGGGCGAGCGGCTTGTAGGGGACGGTGCTGGCGAGGCCCTTCCCTTCCATCGCCTGGACGCGGGCGTCGTAGTGATCGGCGATCTGGTCGAAGCGCTCGGCGACGGCCTCGTCGACGAGATGGTCGAGCATCACGGGGGCCTCGCCGACATGGTCGAACAGCGTGTCGAGGCGCTCGGCGAAGAGCGGCAGCCAGTGCTCCATGCCGACATAGCGCCGGCCCTCGCTGACCGACTGGTAGAGCAGGTCGTCGCGGTTCCTCGCGCCCAACACCGAGACAAAGCGCGCGCGGAAGCGCGCG